>JBIPME010000441.1:0-2695 GCA_044369275.1 Rhodoferax sp. | reverse complement strand
CGGCGAGCCCTGCCCTAAAGCTGGCAAGTGGTTTTGCCCTAACCTCAAAAACCGTGAAGTCACCCTGCAATTGGGCGAGCCCATGCCGGGCGTGAACCAACGTGGCAGCTTTGGTATGCCTATTTGGTATTACTGCAAAGAGCAGTAAAGCGGGGGTTTTGCAAAGTGCTTTGCAGGGGGTTTTTGCATCGCTTTTTTTGCATCGCTTGGGGGCGTTTGTTTTTGCGTTTGCGTATGTTTTTGCTCTCTAACGCCCCACCCCCCAACCCCCTACCCCAGCGGGGCAGGGGGAGCTTAACTTCCAGATTTGGTTTTTTAGACTGCCACTCGGGCCTTACGGGCGGGAGGTTTTTATGAGTTTGTTTATGGGTCGTGTGTTGAGCGAGGACCAGCACGCCATCAGCAGCGCCGGGGCATGTGGGCCTGAGCGCAGGTGACCGCGTGGCGGGGAGTGCGTGTGGGTCGATTCGCCTGTTTGCGTTCAAGGGCGGTCTGCGCCTGAGCGCGTTTGGCCGCAAGTTGGAGTTGCAGGCGCGGTTGCGCATGTTGCTCCACCACCAACACACAGCGAAAAAACAAGCGAGAGCTTAAAACCATGCCGCATTGTAGGTAACCACACGGGGCATGGCGATAAACCGCCGTCTCTACAATGGCCCCATGTTTTTAGATGTCGCCCAGCTCAGTGTCAACTACCCCGAACGCAACCGCCCCTCGGTGGATTGCGTCACCTTGGGCCTGCGTGCAGGCGAAATGGGCGTGCTCCTTGGCCCCTCGGGCTGCGGCAAAACCACGCTGTTGCGCGCAGTGGCCGGCCTAGAGCGCGCCAGCGCGGGTGAAATTCGGCTCGCCCAGTCGGTGGTCAGCAGCGCCCGCGTCCACGTGGCACCCGAGGCGCGGCGCATTGGCATGGTATTTCAAGACTACGCCCTCTTCCCCCATTTGACCGTGCATGACAACGTGCGCTTTGGCCTGCACCAGCAGCCACGCGCCCAGCAGCAAGCGCGTGTGCAAGAGGTGCTGGCGCTGGTCGGCTTGTCCAGCAGCGCACAGCGTTACCCGCACGCCTTGTCGGGTGGGCAGCAACAACGCGTGGCCCTGGCCCGTGCCCTGGCGCCCAAGCCGCAGCTGCTGTTGCTAGACGAGCCGTTTTCTAACCTCGACGTGGAACTGCGCGAACGCTTGGCCTTGGAAGTGCGCGGCATTTTGAAAGAAGCGCAAACCACCGCCTTGTTTGTGACCCACGACCAAATGGAAGCCTTTGCCATTGGCGACGTGATTGGCGTCATGTCCGAAGGCCAGCTGCACCAGTGGGACGATGCCTACACCCTCTACCACCGCCCTGCCACGCGCTTTGTGGCCGAATTCATTGGCCACGGCGTGTTCACCCCCGCCACCTTGCGCGAAGAGAACAACCAAGTCGTGGCCCACACGCCCCTGGGGGACTTGGTAGATGTCGCCGGACGCCCACTGCCTGGCACCTTTGCCGCAGGCGAATGCGATGTGCTGCTGCGCGCCGACGACATCGTGCACGACGACGATGCCCCGCTGAAAGCCGAAATCATTCGCAAATCATTTCGCGGCTCCGAATTTTTGTACACCTTGCGCCTGAAAACCGGCGAGTCCGTCATGGCCCACGTGCCCAGCCACCACGACCACAAACTGGGCGAGTGGATTGGCATTCGCGCCGAGGTCAACCACGTGGTCACCTTCAGCCGCGCATAGTCGCGCATAGCCGTAAACGGCCACGACTTGGCTGGAATGACGCAATAAAAAACCTGATTTGCGTTGCCTTGCGTTGCGTTGTGGGGATGGTGTGACGCCAGAAAACAAAACACAAATGTTGCTTTTTTGCATGCAAAACGCAACATATTTGTTACACTTAATTCTATGAACTCGAAACAGATGAAAAAGTGGCTAGAGCAACAAGGCGCAACCTTTGCGCAAGGCAAAGGGTCGCATCTGAACGTGTTCTTGAATGGCAAAAAATCCGTTCTCCCTATGCACGCAACGCAGGAACTTGGCAAAGGACTGGAAGCCGCAATAAAACGCCAACTTGGTTTGAAATGAAGGAGTGAAAATGTTTGATTACCCTGTAACCCTGACCCCTGACGAAGGCACTGTCATGGTGACATTTGCCGATGTACCAGAGGCCATCACCTTCGGTATGGATGAAGACGAAGCCTTGCTGCAGGCTGTGGATGCGCTGACATCCGCTCTGACTTTTTATGTCGAAGATCGCAAACTTCTCCCCACACCAAGCAAGCCCAAAAAAGGACAAAAGACGGTGCGCCCTTGCGCTTTAGAGTGTGGCAAGCTGGGTGTTTACCAAGCAATGACCGAGCAAGGCATCAAAAAGTCAGAGCTTGCGCGCCGTTTGGGTTGGCACATGCCGCAAATTGACCGCCTGTTTGACTTGCGTCACGCATCCAAACTTGACCAAATTGAAGCAGCGGCCAACGTGCTCGGCAAGCACGTTCGGCTGCAGATTGCCTGACCCACCAACGCAAAAAGCACCCCCGCAGGCAAAAAAAAACAGCCCCAACTGGGGCTGTTTTTTTTGATTTGGCGGAAGCTGTGAGATTCGAACTCACGGAGGACTCACATCCTCGCCGGTTTTCAAGACCGGTGCCTTAAACCGCTCGGCCAAGCTTCCTTAGAGCAGCGATTATATCAGTCGCCAAGGACGATGCCTTCG
>JBIPME010000440.1:0-2698 GCA_044369275.1 Rhodoferax sp. | reverse complement strand
CACATCCGCTAAAACCTTGAGTTCGAGCTTTAAATTGCGTTTTTCGCCGGGCCAGCCCGGTGTTTTTTGCCGAGGTGCGCGGTTGATGGCGCTTTTAAAACGCAGGTTGCCAAAGCCGCCATCGCCGCCTTTGGCAATCGTGATCACCTCGCCTGGCGTGAGTAACTCGAAAAGCACTTCACCCGTTTCCGCGTCACTGATAATGGTCCCGACGGGCATTTTCAAAGTAATGTCATCACCCGCTGCGCCAAACATATCCGAGCCCATGCCGTGCTCGCCGCGTTTGGCATCGTAGCGGCGCGCAAAACGGTAATCCACTAACGTATTGAGATTGATATCGGCGACCGCAAACACATGGCCACCGCGTCCACCATCCCCACCGTTGGGGCCACCAAATTCTTTGTATTTTTCATGGCGAAACGAGACACAACCCGCTCCACCATCTCCAGCAGAGATGTCAATGTAGGCTTCGTCAACAAACTTCATGGTGTACTCGATACGTTAATGTTTACCATCTAAAAACAAAAAACCCCGCGCAAAGGCGCAGGGTTTTTCAGAGAGCGCCAGCCGCAGGTTAAGCAGCAGTCACGTTCACAGTATGCTTGTTGAGGGCACCTTTGATTGCAAACGACACATGGCCTTCAATCAGCGCGAACAAGGTATGGTCTTTGCCGATACCCACATTGTTGCCAGCATGGAACTTGGTTCCACGTTGACGCACAATGATGGAGCCTGCGCTCACCAGTTCACCGCCGAAAGTTTTAACTCCCAACATTTTGGGCTTGGAATCGCGCCCATTTCGCGTAGAGCCGCCGCCTTTTTTCTGTGCCATGACTTTATCCTACGATAGCGCCAATTTGCAGTTCAGTGAACTGTTGGCGATGCCCTTGACGTTTTTGATAATGCTTACGACGACGCATTTTGAAAATGCGCACTTTGTCGTGCTTGCCGTGGGCCACGACTGTGACCGTTACGGTTGCGCCGGACACCAAGGGAGTGCCAATCTTCAGTTCGCTGCCGTTGCCGACTGCTAAAACTTGATCGATCACAATCTCTTGGCCTACGTCCGCAGCAATCTGTTCTACTTTAATTTTTTCGCCAGCAGCAACCCGATATTGCTTGCCACCGGTTTTTATGACCGCGTACATGTTGACCTCTTTAACTTGACTCTACAAACGGATTTTTGTCGAGCCCACGAGTATATCATTGCGTACCGAATGATGGCAATTTTTCTAATTGGCCATAATACGGGCCTGCCATTTACAAAACTTATCCACCTCTTTGGATTCATCGCCTTGCAAGTCAACTCAACAGCTTCTTTTATTGGGCCCGCTATCGTCGAAGCCGACATGCGCGAAGTAGACCGCGTCATTGTCCAGCGACTCCAATCCAGCGTACCCTTGGTGGCAGAGGTGTCCCAGTACATCATCAGCGCGGGCGGCAAGCGCTTACGTCCCGTATTGCTGTTGCTTTGTTGCGGTGCTTTGGGCTACCAAGGCAAGCAGCGTTTCAATATGGCGGCCGTGGTCGAATTTATTCACACGGCAACGTTGCTGCACGATGACGTGGTCGATGCGTCCAGTTTACGGCGCGGGCACGCCACGGCGAACGCCAGATTTGGTAACCCAGCCAGCGTCTTGGTGGGTGACTTTTTGTATTCACGTGCATTCCAGATGATGGTTGACGGGCAAAGCATGCGCGTGATGGAAGTCCTTGCGGATGCCACCAATGTGATCGCAGAAGGCGAAGTTTTGCAGCTGATGAACATGCACAACGCTGACTTAGATGAAGCAGGCTATTTGCAAGTCATACGCTCCAAAACCGCTAAATTATTTGAAGCCAGCGCCCGTGTGGGCGCCATCATTGCAGGCGCGTCTGAAGAGCTTGAGCGTGCTTGCGCCGATTGTGGCCAGGCTTTGGGTACTGCTTTCCAAGTCATTGATGATGTGCTGGACTACGCGGGCGATGCAGCGGTACTAGGTAAAAATTTGGGCGATGATTTGCGCGAAGGCAAAGCCACCTTGCCTTTGATTGCCGCGATGCAACGCGGCTCTTCAGAGCAGCGCGAACTTGTCGCTTTGGCCATACAGCACGGTGAGATTGATAAGCTCGACCAGATCGTGCAGATTGTCAAAAGCACGGGGGCGTTAGAGGTTGCACGCCAAGCGGCGGCTAGCGAAGCAGAGCGTGCCATCGCTGCGGCCCAAAAACTTCCGCCTGGCCCGCATACGGATTGTTTGGTGCAGTTGGCAACGCAATTACTGGACAGAAATAGCTAACCATCCGCCTTTAAGCTCGCGCAAAGCGTGGCTTATTCCAACAAAGCGTTGAGGCGTGTGCGCACCAACTCAGGTTGAATATCTACCAAACATCGTGTATGGCCCAAAGGGCATAAGCGTTCGAAGCAAGGGGCGCAGTTCAATGCGGGTTGGTAGTTGGGGTCGCTTTTAAGCCAAATGACCTCTGCGAGGGTATTGCGTGGCGGGGTGTGCAAAGGGCTGGAAGAGCCAAACAAGGCAACCTGTCGCACGCCGAGCGCAGCGGCCACATGCATCAAGCCTGAATCATTACTAACGACCGCTTTTGCGCCTGCAATAATTGAAAATGCCTCGATCAGCGAGGTTTTTCCTGCCAAATTCAAGACCAGTCCTGATGCTATTGACTGTGCAGTTTCAGCTCGAGTTTGGTGAAGAATTTC
>JBIPME010000438.1:0-2703 GCA_044369275.1 Rhodoferax sp. | reverse complement strand
GATACGCATGATTCCCATGTCGATTGTGTTCAGCCGTTTCCCCCGCATGCTGCGCGACCTGGCGAGCAAATTGGGTAAAAAAGTGGATTTCGTCACCCAAGGGGAAGCCACCGAATTGGACAAGGGCTTGGTGGAGAAAATTACCGACCCCTTGACCCACTTGGTTCGCAACAGCTGTGACCACGGCGTGGAAATGCCTGCGGACCGCTTGGCTTCGGGCAAGTCCGAAACGGGGGTGATTACCCTGTCTGCTTCGCACCAAGGTGGTTCGATTGTGATTGAGGTGCGCGATGATGGGCGCGGCCTGTCGCGTGACAAAATTCTGAACAAAGCACGCGAGCGGGGCTTGGACGTGTCGGACCAAATGTCCGATGGCGATGTCTGGCAACTGATTTTTGCGCCCGGTTTTTCGACTGCGGAAGTGGTGACCGACGTCTCTGGGCGTGGCGTGGGCATGGACGTGGTAAAGAAAAACATTACCGCCCTCAATGGCACCGTGGACATCGAGTCCACCGAGGGCCGGGGCATGAAAGTGGCGGTGCGTTTGCCGCTGACGTTGGCGATCATGGACGGGATGTCCGTGCGCGTGGGGCAAGAGGTTTACATCTTGCCCCTGTCCTCGGTGGTGGAATCGTTTCAAGTGCGCTCCGATGCGGTCAGCACGGTGGGGCAGGGCTCGCAACTGGTCAAAGTGCGCGACGAATACATGCCCGTCATTGAGCTGGAGAAAATTTTCCAAATCAAACGACTCAACCCCGACATCACCAGCGACATCATGGTCGTGGTAGAGGCGGAGGGCAGCCGGGTGGTGTTGTTGGTAGACGAATTGTTAGGACAGCAACAAGTGGTGGTGAAAAACCTAGAGTCCAACTACCGCAAAGTGCCCAACGTGTCGGGCGCCACCATCTTAGGCGACGGCAAAGTGGCTTTGATTTTGGACACGGGGGCGCTGGTTCGCCGCACTAGACACTAAACAGGAGTAGACCATGGGAATCATGCAAACAGTCGATGAAGTGGAGTCCAAGCGTGGACGTGAATATTTGACGTTTCGACTCGACGCTGAGGAATACGGCATCGATATTCTGAAAGTGCAAGAAATCCGAGGTTACGAGCCGCCCACCCGGGTGGCGGAGGCACCGGAATTTATCAAAGGCGTGGTCAACCTGCGCGGCACCATTGTCCCCATCGTGGACATGCGCTTAAAGTTCAAATGCGTCAAAGCCGACTACAGCAGCTTTACGGTAGTTATTATTTTGAACCTCCAAAGCCGCGTGGTAGGCATTGTGGTGGACTCTGTGAGCGACGTGATGGAGCTGCCGCCCGAGGTGCTCAAGCCCGCCCCTGAAATGGAAAGTGGCATCGACAGCAGCGCTGTTTTAGGTCTGGGGACTTTAGGCAGCCGCATGTTGATTTTGCTGGACATTGAAAAACTGATGGACTTGCCTGACATGGGTTTATCGGGAATGTGATGAGCGCAGTTTTTGCCCCTGAGCGTACAAGCAAAGATTCTGATCGGGAGTTCGAATGGAGCGATGCGGACTTTCAAAAGGTGCAGACCCTCATTTACCAGCGTGCTGGAATTAGCCTGCAAGATGGCAAGCACGCGATGGTCTACAGCCGACTTTCGCGCCGCTTGCGCGAAACCGGGTGCCGCAGTTTTCGCGAATACCTGAGCCGACTCGAAGCCTCTGAGAGCAGCGAGTGGCAAGAATTCGTCAACGCCCTGACGACCAATTTAACCTCGTTTTTTCGCGAGCCCCACCACTTCCCCGTTCTGTCGGCGTTCCTGCAATCCCAAAAACGGACGGAGCCTTGGAGAATTTGGTGCAGTGCGGCCTCTACGGGGGAAGAGCCTTACTCCATCGCCGCCACGGCGGCGCAGGCCTTGGGCAGCACCGAGGGCTTTACGCTGGCGGCCAGTGACATTGACTCCAAAGTGCTGGCCACAGCAGCCAAAGGGGTCTACCCCTTAGAGTCCATTGCGGGCATCGACAAAAACCTCTTGGAACACTATTTTTTGCGTGGCAAGGGCTCCAACTACGGCATGGTGTGCATCAAGCCCGCACTGCGCCAAAAAATTGAATTCCTCATGGTCAATTTAATCCAAGAGCCATGGCCCTTTAAAACCTTGTTCGACGTGGTCTTTTGCCGCAACGTGATGATTTACTTCGACACGGCCACACAGAGAAAAGTGCTAGAGCGTATGCACCGTGTCATGAAGCCTGGCGCATTGTTGTTTGTGGGACATTCTGAAAACTTTAGCAGCTCGCGTGATTTATTTGCTTTGAATGGAAAAACGGTTTATACGCGACTTCCTTAAGGCGGCTTTAATCCGAGCTATTGTTTAATCTTGCTGTCTTGCCGTGGGCCGTAATGCGCAAAAACTGTGCAGGCGCAACGGGTGAGTTAGCCCTTATGCATTTTTGCTATGAGTCTGTCTAAATCTGGGGAAAAATCTGTTGAGCGCGCAGGTGACAACACGCCCCGTGCCGATACGGCTGTGCAAGAAGAGCGGGTGTCTCGGGTAAAGCAGCTCAAAGCTGCGCCGCGCAAACCTGGCGAGGCATCGTTCTTTTATGTAGACCACCATTTCCAGTGCGATGTGGTCAAGGTCTTGCCCGGTGAATACTTTGTGGCCAATGACGACATCATGGTCATGACCGTGCTGGGCTCGTGCATTGCTGCTTGCATTTGGGACACGCA
>JBIPME010000439.1:0-2703 GCA_044369275.1 Rhodoferax sp. | reverse complement strand
TCCCAAGACCAGGCCCCTACCCCTTTGCCCCAGCCCTACTGGGTTGCCCGCAGCGCTTTGGCGGCCGCGGCCTTGGGGCTACCCGCCGATTGGGCGCAGGACCCGCAGTGCTTGCAGGCCTTCAGTGGCAATGCCACGTTGGCGGGCAGCCGCCCCATTGCCAGCGTGTACAGCGGCCACCAGTTTGGTGTGTGGGCAGGCCAACTGGGCGATGGCCGGGCGATGGGTTTGGGCAACCTGAACGGGCAAGAAATTCAGCTCAAAGGCGCGGGGCCTACGCCGTTTTCACGCGGGGGCGATGGCCGGGCCGTGCTGCGCAGCACCGTGCGCGAATTTTTATGCAGCGAGGCCATGCACGGGTTGGGCATTCCCACCACCCGGGCGTTGTGCATGACGGGCTCGCCCGCCCCCGTCTGGCGCGAGCGCCAAGAAACAGCCGCGGTGCTGACCCGATTTGCCCCCAGCTTTATTCGTTTTGGCCACTTTGAACACTTTAGCCACAGCGGCCAGCATGCCGAGCTCAAGACTTTGGCCGACGATGTGATTGCGCGCTTTTACCCCGAATGCCACACGCAGTCGCAATGGCCGGGCCAGCCTTACTTGGCGTTTTTGGCCCGCGTCACGCAACGCACCGCAACGCTGCTGGCGCATTGGCAAGCGGTGGGCTTTTGCCATGGCGTGATGAACACGGACAACATGAGCATTTTGGGCCTGACCTTGGACTACGGCCCTTTCCAATTTTTAGACGGCTACAACCCGGGCCATATTTGCAACCACTCTGATACCCAAGGCCGCTACGCCTTTGCCAACCAGCCCCAAATGGCCTACTGGAATTTGTTTTGCTTAGGGCAAGCGCTTTTGCCGCTGCTGGAAGACTCCGCCCAAGCCATTACAGCGCTGGAGAGCTTTAAAACCCTGTACCCTGCGGCCTTTGCACAGCGCATGGCGGCCAAGCTGGGCTTTGCCCCCACACCAAATACACCCAATGCACCAGGTGCACCAGATACCCCAACACCGCCGACCGCGCTGCAACCACTGATTGCCAATCTGCTGGGCCTGCTGGCGCGTGAACAAGTGGACTACCCTATTTTTTGGCGTCGTCTGAGCGATTGGGCTGTAGAGCGCCACCCCTTGGACCACAGCGTGCGCGATCTGTTTGTAGAACGTAGCGCCATCGAAAATTGGCTGGCCGCATTTGCAAGCCAACTGCAAACCCCAGAGGCTCAAAATGCAGCCCAAACCATGCGGGCGCACAACCCGCAGTACGTGTTGCGCAACCACTTGGCGGAGCAGGTGATTCAAGCCGCAGAGCAACACGACTTCGCCCCGCTACAGCAAATGCTGCAAGCGCTGGAGCGCCCCTTTGCAGTGCAAGCCGATGCCCCGGCCAGCTTCACAGACTTTCCGCCGGACTGGGCCAAATCCATCGCCGTGAGTTGCAGCTCTTAACACCGCAGCGGCTGGGCTGCGGGTGCTATGCGCTAAGCGCTGCGGCTATGTGCTGTGCGGCGTGCCGCGTGGGGCGTGGGGCGTGCTGTGTCAATGTGAGCTCGCAGTGTGTACTGCGCAGGGCGCAGCGCACACAGCATGCGCGCTCCTCAGCGGGCGCTTACATTGCCCGTTTCGTCCGATAGCACAATTTCTACGCGGCGGTTGCGTTGGCGACCTTGGGAGGTTTTGTTCGAAGACACTGGGTTGGCCTCACCGTAGCCACGCGTGGCAATGCGCTTGCTGTTTACGCCCAAATCCTGCAAGGCGGCGCGCACCGCATCGGCACGGCGCTCAGACAAAGCTTGGTTGTGTTCCGTGGAGCCGGTGCTGTCGGTAAAACCTTCTACCAGCACCGTGCGGTCCGGGTTTTGCTCTAGCAGCGCACTGAGCTTTTGCGCCATGCGAATGCCCTGTGCATTCAATTGCGCCTTGTCGGTGTCAAACAGCACATCGCTGAGCGTAATCACCATGCCTCGGGCGGTTTTTTGTGCGGACAGCTCTTTCAACTGGGCCTCTAACTCGCTGGCTTTGCGCTTGGCATCTTGGGTGTCGTTTTTGGCCTTGCTGGCTTCATTTTGTGCGTTTTGTGCTGCACGGGCGGCTTTCTCGGCATTCTCTTTGGCCGCATTGGCTTCGTTGGTACGCTGGTCTAGGCGTATTTGGTCGCGCTCCTTGGCGGCATTGGCCACTTCGGCTTCAGCCGATTTTTGCTTGGCTATTTCTTGCGTCACGGCTATTTTTTGACGTGCCAAATAGGCCAACTGGTCAATTTTGCCCGCACTTTGGTGGTCCATAGAGGCCGCCTCGGCACTGGCCAGCGCTTCGGTGGCAAGGCGCATCTCGTTGCTGGCATAGCTGGAGACTGCCGGATTGCTTTGCGCGATGCGGTATTCGCTGCGCGCTTGGTCTAGCAAATTGGTGGTGGGGGGGGTGGAGCCGCAGGCCGACAAAACGAGGGCAATGGCAACAGCGAGGGTGGAGCGTACAAGGTGTTTCATAGCAGGTTCTTTGTTAATAAAGTTAAAGATCAAGACTGGGGCTTATTTGTTGGTGCGCTCTAGCTCTTCACGCAGCACCCGAATATCGTCTTGCAAGGCATCGGCTGCGGCTTGCGCTTTGGCGGAATTGGCTTTGCTTTGCGCCAATTTGGCATCGGCCTGCGCTTGGGCAGTCAGGTCCATAGCAAGCTCGTAATCTTTGGCATTCATGGCC
>JBIPME010000437.1:0-2704 GCA_044369275.1 Rhodoferax sp. | reverse complement strand
TTTGGTCGCTGGCGGCGTCTTTGCCCACGGCCAGATGGACCATGACCAAGCGCAGCTCAGGGTCTATAAAAATGGCCTGGCCATAAATGCCCAAAAGGGCAAACTGCCGGTGCGCACTGGGCAGCAGCCAGGTTTGCAAACCGTAGCCAAAGTAGCGGCTCCCGTTGATTTGCAATTGCCCCGGGCGAAAAGCGGGGGGCTGTTGGGCCGGGTCGGTCATGCGCAGCAGGTAGTCGCGCGAGACAATGGCTTGGCCCTCGCGCTGGCCGTCGTTGGCCAGCAGCAAGCCCAGGCGGGCGTAATCGTGCACGGTGGCGTTGAAGTTGCCAGAGACGATTTCGGTCTGGTCTACCGGGTTGGTCAACCACGTTGCGGGCGACTCTGCGCCCAAGGGTTGCCAGAGCTGCTCGCTAAAGAAACGGCAAATCGACTGCCCCGTTGCCGCACGCAACACCTGGCCCAGGATTTGGCTTTCCGCACTGGCGTAGTTAAACACCGTGCCCGCTGGGGCAGCACGCTCCGTAATGGTTTGGGCCGCACTGCGCAGGCCCGCGCTGCGCACCCGCTTGGAGAAACGGGCGTGGTCGTCGTGGCCAGAGTAATCTTCAACATAGCGGGCACCAGAGGCCATGCGCAGCAGGTCGATGATGCGGGTCTCCCCGTACAGGGTGCCTGCCAGCTCGGTGGCGTAGGTGTCGGCACGGTCTTCCAATGCGCGAATATGGCCCGCCTCCAAAGCTTTGCCAATGGCCAAGGCAAGCAAGGTTTTGGCCATGGAATTCGACAACATACGGTCTTCAGGGCGACGCCCATAACTGCTGCGCTCGGCCACAATGGCACCGTCTTTGAGCACCAACACAGCCGTGGCACGTTGGCGCTGCATGTAGTCGTCCAGGCTGTGCGCAGCGCCGTCAAAAAAGTAGCGCAGCGCGGGCTCTACCGGCGCACGCGGCAAAGGCTGGGGCTGGGCGCTGGGGGCGATGACGCAATGCGGGCTGATACGGTCCATCGCACTGAAAGAGCCCACCCGGTAAGCCTCTTGGTAAGCCTGTGCAAAACTGGGCGCAACAGGGTAACCCTGGGCTTTGCCCAGCAGCGCCTCGTCGGGCGCAGCCATGCAACTGGCATGCAGCCCACTGTACAAACAGGCCACGAGCGCCAAGGCGCGCCAGGGGAAAGACCCAACGGGCAAACGCTGGGCGTTGGAATGGGGAGAGGGATTGGAATGGGGATTGGAATGCGGCATAAATCAGTATTTGCAACATGCAAGGGCACGCGCAGCGTAAGGGGCTCATTTTCACAGATGCCGCAAAAAGTCGAAAATGCTGATCATGAAATACCTTCCATAGCGACCCCATGAAACTACAAAGGCTTATTCGTTGGGCAATTGCATTGCCAGTGATCTTGGCATTGGGCTTCACAGCTTGGGTTACCTACGCTATTACCAAACAAAACATGACGGTATTGGTCTCTTGCGCGGACGGCGAAAACACCTATGCGGTTGTCCAGAAATTCTGCAAAGCGTACCTGTGGCATTTTCGAGGCTCCGCCGAAGACATGAAAGAACTGGAGTTCAATGGTGGTGCAGACTATGTGCTACGTGGCACTGCGCCCTTCTCGGAGCGCGAAGCATTGCTGAGGCATTTGATAAGCAAGGGATTGAATATCAGTCAAAAAAAACAAGTCAATGGCTGGGGATTTACGCCTTTGCACAGTGCAGTTTTAGGCCTTAACGAACCCGAATTACTTTTGTTACTTCGCTTAGGCGCACGCACGGACATCCAAGACGACCACTTCAAACGCACACCGTTGGAACTGGCCCAGCACTTGCAACAAACCCGAAAACACCCCGAAGAGTTCAAGCGCATTGCAGCTATTTTGAGTTCACACCAACCCAGCCCATGATTTTTTAATAGGAGTCACCCATGGCATCTGATATTTTTCTCAAGATTGAAGGCATTACAGGCGAAGCGCAAGACGCAACGCACGAAGGAGAAATCGATATTCATGGATGGCATTGGGCCGTGCACCAAGACGCACGCATGCTTTCAGGCTCGGGCGGTGGCGCAGCTAAGGCGACTGTGCAAGACATGGTGCTTGTACACGGCATCGACCGCGCCACACCCAGCCTGATGGCGGCTTGCTTCCAAGGCAAGCATTTTGCCCAGACGGTGCTGACTTTGCGCAAATCGGGTGGCCTGCCCTTGGATTTTTTCAAAATCACGATGAGCGACGTGGTCATCACGCGGGTGCAGCCTTACGGCAGCGATGGCGGGCACTTTGAAGAAGTGCATTTGTCTTTTTCCAAGATCAAGCAGGAATACCTGATGCAGCACCCAAGGGGCGGCAGCGCAGGCATGGTGACAGGCGCGTTTGACATCAAGAACAACCAACAAGCTTAAATGGTGCCAGCGCCACTTAAGCTTGTTGCCGTGTAGGGGCCACAGACTTGCCCATCGCTTTTCCCACCCATTTCGATTTCCCCAACCTCTGAAATTTTGTTTCTGTTGTGTCAAACCACCCTGTACCAGCCTCGATTCGTTGGGCAATTGCATTGCCAGTGATCTTGGCATTGGGCTTCACAGCTTGGGTTACCTACGCTATTACCAAACAAGACATGACGGTGTTGGTCTCTTGCGCGGACGGCGAAAACACCTATGCGGTTGTCCAGAAATTCTGCAAAGCCTACCTATGGCATTTTCGA
>JBIPME010000436.1:0-2707 GCA_044369275.1 Rhodoferax sp. | reverse complement strand
TTCTACCCGTGTCGTAACGGCATCGAAGTTCTAGTAGGAGTCTTTGAAGCTCTTACTTCCCGCGACGCGAGTTTTCCGGATCACTTTGCAGCACGTCCCAAACATGGTCGAAAAAGAAGGTATCTAGCCAAATCTCCGAATGAACTATATCCAGGACGTCCGGATCTTGCCGCCTCGCATTTTGCTAAATTATCGTCGGGCTGGTTCATCGGCACAAACGTCAGCAAGGCGCAAATCGAGCGTATTACTGAAATGGCATGCGAAGTTGCGCGTTTACGTTTTGGCTCACAACTTAATGTGAATATCGGCGAATAAGCAGCGAGATCCAACTGTCGGTTAAACACGGACGTCAATGCTTCGCATTGCTACCGTTAAGTCGGGCGTTGCCACTCCTGCTGACTGAAACAGGCTGTATTCTGACCTATAGCTGTAGTACGAAGCGGGACGGTTTATGAATCCTCTCGCGGCAAAGCAGCCGCACATGTAAATAAGGCCAGTTCAACAGTGCGCCCTCACCAGCCAAGAACATTGCACATCCCATCAGCCACTCACCCCCCCCCCGACGCACCAGCGCCGCCACCTGCGCATCCGTCAAGCCCAACTCCTCGCGTAGTGCCTGCAAACTGTGCTCACCCCCTAGGCTGCGCGGGGCCACAACCACTCAACCGTAATCCCCCACGTCCAGCGCCGGATCGTTCAAGGCCTCATCCGGCCAGTTGGAGTACCACACAGCCCGGCTGGCGGCACCGGCTTGCAGGGTGCGGGGGGCAAAGCCGGGCAAGGGGTCGAGGCGGGTGTCATCTTCCACCAGGCCACCGGTGTGGAGACAGAGCCGCCGCGCACTACCCCAGCACGCGGGCCGCCGCTGTGGGATGGGTGCGATGCGCAGATGGGCGATGGCGTCGAGGTGGAGCCGGACTGGGACGATGCGGCACAACTGGTGCCAGACTTTGAGGTCGATCAGCGCATCCGTTGGTGGGGGGTGGCAACAGCGGTTTGGCCAACGCTGCGAGGCAGGTTGCGCCCGTCACCGCCCGAAACGGGGCATACCGAAAAATCCCGGGCAACTGGCCCAGAGCAGGCACCCAAGTCACCCAACTAGACCCCAGTGCGCAGGCTTGTGATGCCCCAAAACGTCTGGCAGACTTGTGCGCACGCGGTTGGATTCCTATCCGTATTTAAACCGCAGCCAGTCGGCTAACGGTATCTGGGTAGCGTGATACCAGATGAATCAACAAAGCCGCTTGCGCGTTTGGCTTGGCCCGCCCTTGCTCCCAGTTCTCAAGGGTGCGTGGATTGGTTCTGAGGTATCCAGCGAACACAGGGCGTGACAGGTTGAGCTTTTCCCTAATGGCACGTAGCTCCTCTGCACTGACCTCGACCGCAGGCTTTAACGTCACCTCTGTTGTGCGGAGCGTCTTCTTACCCTTACGTGCAGCAGCCAAGGCATCAAAGCCTTCAGTGAGTTCAGTGAACAAATTGCGTTTGGTCATTTTCTTTCCTCCAACTCTTGCTTTAAGAGTTTTTTCAAAATGGCTTTTTCTTTCGGGGATAAGTCGTCCAACTCATCCTTGTCGTAAATCGTGAAAAGCCAAAACTGCTTCTTCGGCTCCCACCAGTAGTAGATGATCCTGAGTCCACCGCGCTTGCCTTTGCCACGTTTGACATCGCCGTGACGAAGTTTTCTCAGACCACCGGTGCCAGTGATGACCTCCCCAGCTTCTGGGTCTTTCAGCATCTCGTTTTGAAGACCCCGATACGCTTCATCCGTCAGGTAACTTGACCTGTTACGCTCAAAAGCTGGCAACTCAACGAATAATGCTTTCATGGGTGAAGTATACGCAAGTTGCGTTGAGTGTAAATAGAGGGATTTAGAGTGGCGCAAGAGGTGCTGTGCCACCAATTCCAGAGGGTGCTCAAAAGACCCCCTACATCGGATATCACAGCCGCTTGTCGCCAGCGTCAGACCTGAACGGGACACCCAATATCTGTGCATACAACCTTAGGCGCTTCATGGCTAGGCGGTGAACTCGCCTGTTTGCACGGGTGTCTTTGCCGTGTTTAGTTTTGGCTTGCGCGCACCTTAGTTTCCCCTCATCTGTGCGTGGCCCAGTACTAAGCCCACCATGAAACTTGCACTTAGTTTTACCCTGCATGGCTGGCCCACCGCATTGAAGTTTTGTGCGCTTGGACACAGCGCGGCTGGCGGCACCGGCTTGCAGGGTGCGGGGGGCAAAGCCGGGCAAGGGGTCGAGGCGGGGCGCGCTTGGGGTAAGCAACCCATTACCAACCCAAGCTGAGTGGACCCGGCACGCGGGCCGCCGCTGTGGGACGGGTGCGATGCGCAGATGGGCGATGGTGTCGATGGGGAGCCGGACTGGGACGATTCGGCACAACCGTCACCAGAATTTGAGGTCGATCAGTGCATCCGTTGGTAGGGGGTGGCAACAGCGGTTTGGCCAACACTGCGAGGCAGGTTGCGCCCGTCACAGCCCGAAACGGGGCATACCGAAAAATCTCGGACAACTGGCCCAGAGCAGGCACCCAAGTCACACAACTAGACCCCAATATGCAGGCTTGTGATACCCCAAACGTATGGCAGACTTGTTCTCACGCGGTTGGATTTCCTATGCGTAAAACGCAAGACCTGATGGCCTTGCTGAGCAACTGCGCGCCCAGGCGAAAATCCACCGCCTGGTCATCAATT
>JBIPME010000435.1:0-2711 GCA_044369275.1 Rhodoferax sp. | reverse complement strand
TACGCCCTGTTTTCTCCCCTGTTTTACCAAGCACCCGGCCAAGGGCCTGTGTGCCCGGCTTTTTTGCATCCGCACCAGCGATGGCGATGCGCCCTTAGTCTAGCATGGCAAGAATGAAATAATTCTAAAAATGTTAAAATGTATACAAAAAAATTCAGTTATTTAGTTTAAATTTAGGAGAGTATTATGAATATGAATATGGAAATAGATGTGGCCACAGCAGAATTTAACCAAGGCACCCAAATCAAAGTCATCGGCGTAGGCGGTGGCGGCGGCAATGCCGTTGAGCACATGATTCAAACCGCCGTCAACTGCGTAGAGTTTGTGTGCGCCAACACCGATGCGCAGGCCCTCTCGCGCAGCTCTGCGCACAAAACCATCCAACTCGGTGACTCCGGTTTGGGCGCAGGCAGCAAACCCGACAAAGGCCGGGAAGCCGCTGAAAACGCCGAGGCCGAAATCCGCAGCGCCATTGAAGGCGCGCACATGCTGTTCATCACCGCGGGCATGGGCGGGGGCACCGGCACCGGCGCGGCCCCCGTGATTGCGCGCATTGCCAAACAAATGGGCATACTCACCGTGGGCGTGGTCACCAAGCCCTTTGAGTTCGAAGGCGGCCGGCGCATGACCAACGCCGACCAAGGGCTGATCGAGCTCGAAGACAATGTGGACTCCCTCATCGTCGTGCTCAACGAAAAACTGCTGGACGTGCTGGGCGACTCCGTCACCCAAGACCAGGCCTTTGCACACGCCAACGATGTGTTGAAAAACGCCGTCGGCGGCATTGCAGAAATCATCAACGTACCCGGCCACGTCAACGTCGACTTTGAAGACGTGCGCACCGTCATGGGCGAGCCCGGCAAAGCCATGATGGGCACCGCAGTGGCCAGTGGCCCCGACCGCGCTTGCATCGCCGCCGAAAACGCCGTTGCGTGCCCGCTGCTAGAAGGCATAGACCTCTCGGGTGCCAAAGGCGTGCTGGTGCTCATTACTGCAGCCAAAGGCTCGCTCAAACTCTCCGAGTCCAAACTCGCTATGAACGCCATCCGCGCCTACGCCTCGCCCGATGCCCACGTCATCTACGGCACCGCCTACGACGACTCCTTGGGCGACGAAATCCGCGTCACCGTGGTGGCCACCGGACTGAGCCGCAAAAGCAAACAGCAAGTCCCCTTGCATGTGCTGCGCACGGGCACCGACAACACCCCGTTCCAGATCCCCACCCTGAGCAACCAAGTCGCAGGCCAAGCCATTGCCAGCGCCGGCGCTGCACCCGCAATGGCAGGCCAACCCGACTACGGCAGCATGGCCACCCCCAGCATCTGGCGCAACAACCGCACCCAAGCGGCGGCACGGGTCGATGCCTTGTCCAGCGGTGGCATGGACGACTACGACATCCCCGCCTTCCTGCGCAAACAAGCGGACTGAGCATGCGTGGTGATTTAGCCCCTGCGCACTACTTCATCCACCTCGCGGGCCGCCTGCGTTGCCTACGCCAACAGTGCTTTATGGGCTCTGTGCGTTCTATGCGTTCTATGCGCTCTGTGCGTGCCTTAGCGCACGCTGCGGCCTTGCTCGCTCTGGGCTTGGGCCACGCCCATGGCGCAGCCGACAGCCCCGAAGCTGCCAGTGGCTACACCGCCAAAGCCGGTGTTAACGCCCAAAGCTACGCCGTCGCTGCGGCCAACCCCTTGGCCACCCAGGCGGGCGCCAACATTCTGCGCGCAGGTGGCAGTGCGGTCGATGCGGCCATCGCCGTCCAAATGGTCTTGGGCCTGGTCGAGCCCCAATCCAGCGGCATTGCGGGCGGCGCATTCATGCTGCACTTCAATGGCAAACAGGTACAGGCCTACGACGGGCGTGAAACCGCCCCCATGGCCGCCGATGACAAACTCTTTCTCGCAGCCAGCGGCAAACCGCTGGGCTTCTACGACGCCGTGGTGGGCGGTCGCTCGGTCGGCACCCCCGGGTTGCTGCGCATGCTAGAAATCGCCCACAACCAACACGGGCGGCTGCCGTGGTCCGTGCTGTTTCAGCCCGCGATTGCCTTGGCCGAACAAGGCTTCAAAGTCAGCCCACGCCTGCACACCCTGCTCAAAAGCGAAACCCACCTCAAACAAGACCCGGTTGCCGCTGCCTATTTTTACGACGACCAAGGCGCAGCCTGGCCGGTGGGGCACCTGCTCCAAAACCCCGCGCTGGGCGAAACCCTGCGCCGCATTGCCGCCGACGGCGCCGACGCCTTCTACACCGGCGACATTGCCCAAGCCGTTGTTGACAAAGTACGCCAACACCCCACCAACCCCGGACGCCTGAGCCGCACCGATCTGGACAGCTACCGCGCCCTGGAGCGCGAGCCGCTGTGCTTTGACTACAGCGCGCAGCGCGCAGCCAGCGCCCAGCAATACCGCATCTGCGGCATGCCCCCGCCCAGCTCCGGCGCCATTGCCATTGGCCAAATCTTGGGCATCTTGCAAAACACCAACGCCGCCGAACTGCCCCTGGCGCAGGGCTTGGCCCCCATTGGCGGCCCAGCCCCCAGCGCAGACTGGCTGCACCTCTACACCGAAGCGGCCCGACTGGCCTTTGCCGACCGCGGCCAGTACGTGGCCGACCCCGCCTTCGTCAGGCCACCTGCGGGCCAATGGACCAGCCTGCTAGAGCCCAGCTACCTGCAAGAACGCGCCCAACGCATAGACCCAAGCCCCCAA
>JBIPME010000434.1:0-2713 GCA_044369275.1 Rhodoferax sp. | reverse complement strand
GCATCGCGCCACAGCATGCGGGCTTTTTGCCCGCCTAAAAAGGCAATGGGCTGCTCAAAAAACGCGTCGTTGTGCACCGCCACCAAAGCGGGGAAGGCGTCTTGCGCTTTGAAAGCCTGCAACTGCATCTCTGGCGACAGCGCCATCATTTGAATAAATTCCCAAGCCAGCGCCTTGTTGGCCGCGCCCTTGGGAATGCTGTAGAACGTGCCCCCCCAAGACGCATAGGCCTTGTCTGGCAGCTGCGCGGCCTGCCACAAACCCTTGGTGCCAGGGGCCAACCAATTGCTCAAATGGCCCGACAACCAAGCACCTGAGAGCTGGGTGGCGATGGTGCCGCGCTTAAAGCCCTCGGACCACTCATTGGACCAGGCGTTGATCTTGCCGTCGAGCTTTTGCGCACGTACTTTTTTAGCCAACTGAAAGGCCCGCACAAAACGCGGCGAGTCCACCAACACGCGGCCCTTGCGGTCCAAATACAGCCCCTCGCCCGCTTTGATGTCCGAGCGAATCACAATGTCTTTCACATCGCGCGCATGGGCCACCAAATACGCGCCCGTGGCACTTTTAATCTTCACACCCGCTGCCACAAAAGACTCCCACGACTGGGTCAAATCGGCCTCGCCGACACCGGCCTTCTTCAACAAATCAGCCCGGTACAACAAGGTGCCCGGCCCAATGTCGGTAGGCACGGCCACCACCACGCCCGCATTCGAGGTGCCTTGGCGAAAGGCATACGGCACAAAGCGTGCCTGTTGCGCTTTGAGGTTGTAAGGCGCATCGCCCAAATTCTCCAAGCCACCGCCCTCGGCAAAACGGGCCACATAACCGTATTCCAGCGCCATCACATCCGGCAAATTCGAGGCCGTAGACAAGGCCGTGGTCATGGCCGTATGGTGGTCGGCAAAGGCCCGGCTAATCACCTTCACTTCCACCGTGGGATGCTTTTTCTTCCAAGCAGGAATCGCCGCCTTGGCAATCTCATCGACCGCCGGGTACGCGGCCACCGTAATCGTTTGCTGCGCCTGCACCCCCGCCCCAGCGGCCCAAACCAATGCGCCACCTAGAGCGCCACCGAGGCGGCGCATCCATTTCGATCTTAAAAACTGCAATTGCTGGGGCACGGTTGGATCTCCAAAATAGTTTTTTGCTTTTGAAAGCGCTTTCATTTTACGGCGAAAATCCAACGGTCTTCACAGGGGTTATCCCTATGCAGCGGAATTTACGGGTGAGGGCTAGGTGAAATCTGGGGTATGCCAAGCGCATAGGCCTGCGCAATACGGGCCACCAACTCGGACATGGCGACGTTGCCAAGCTTTAACGTTTTGGGGTCGAGGTGCGTCCTATTTAACGTTAATTCCGCACGATAACGTTCGTGCTGTTAGCGTGCAAAAATAAAGTTATGGTGTCAAATTCCACCTATTCAATCCATTGGGTTCGCGGCATGAATCGCTTGCGCGTCTGGGTGGCAATCGACCAAGAATGCCATCATTTCGGTGGCGTCCTTTTGCAGGTAAAAGCGCACCATGTTTTCATTGAATGGCTGCACCTTGGCTGCGGGGACGCTGATCGCATCAATGCCTGCTGACATCAGAATCCCATTCATCATGAAACGGGATGTGCGTTTGTTGCCATCGAAAAAGAACTGCTGCAAGGCACCAAACAAGAAAAAGGCGGCGGCGCGCTCGAAGGGTTGTGCAACCTCGTCTGCAAGCGCTTGCAGGCCATGCGCAAAAACACGGTTTAACGCTGGCGCGCCCGCCATGGTGGCCATTGGCGTGTACCGGCCCTGCTCGCCCAAACCGACATCTGGCGTGTAGCCGGTCTCTTTACCCTACCCCCCAACACCGCCCGCCTAAAGCGTCAACCGCCGACACGACTCGCGTGAAATCAGCCGTGGCTGGGGCACTTCTACCGACAGGGGCTCTGCGGCGAGCAGCTGTAGCATGGCCAGGGCGGCGAGTTGGCCGAGTTCAAAGGCGGATTGGTGCACCGTGCTCAGCGGGGGGTTGGAGTACATGGAGCTGGGCAGGTCGTCAAAGCCTATCAGGGAGACGTCTTCGGGCACACGCAGCGCATGCCGGCGCAGGCCCAGCACCGCGCCCAAGGCCATTTGGTCATTCGCGGCAAAGATGGCGGTGAATTTTGCGCGTTTCGCCAGCAATTCATCGACGGCTTGCAAGCCACTGAGTTCTTGGAATGCGCCGCTGACCACCAACTCGCGCTGGTAGGCAATGCCCGCTTCTTGGAGCGCAATGCGGTAGCCCTGCAAACGCTCCACCGCGTCAGGGAACTGGGGGTCTCCGGCAATGCAGGCAATGTGCCGGTGGCCCAAGGCTATCAAGTGCTGGGTTGCCAGGCGTGCGCCCTCTACGTTGTCAAACTTCAGCGCCACCAAGCCCGTGGCTTTGAGGGTGCGCCCGGTCACGACCAAGGGCAGGGTTTTGGCATGGGCTTTGAGTTCTTTGTCGGTCATGCGCCCCGACATGACAATGATGCCGTCCACCCGGCGCGATTTAAGCACTTCCATGCAGCGCGACTCCACCGCGTGCTGCCACTGCCCGCTCACGAACAAGGGGCTGTAACCCAGCGGCAACAGGGTCTCTTCGATGCCGCGCAGGGCCGCACCATAAAACGGGCTGTCGATGGCCTGCGTGACCACCCCAATGCTGAAGGTGCGCCCGCCTGCCAGGCCCCGCGCCACCGGATTGGG
>JBIPME010000045.1:0-8796 GCA_044369275.1 Rhodoferax sp. | reverse complement strand
GCGTATTTGGACTTTGTGCTGTCAATGTTTTTAGCTTTTGGCTTGGCCTTTGAAGTGCCCATTGCGGTCATTGTGCTGGCCCGCATGGGTGTGGTGACCGTGGAAAAGCTTAAAAGTTTTCGGAGTTACTTTATTGTGGTCGCTTTTGTGGCAGCGGCTATTGTGACGCCACCTGACGTGGTCTCTCAATTGGCTTTGGCCATACCGATGTGCATCTTGTACGAGGTTGGTATTTGGGCTGCACAGTTTTTCATTCGGCATACCCAGCCACCCAGTGAATGAAGAAGTGTTGAGCGCGCATCGCACAATACCTTGTGGTGCAGCGCAAAGGCTTGCATACTGCGTGCAAGCGATGCCGTTCAAGCAAGCAGCTGCACAGATCGAACCTCACTTGCCCGCTACTGCTGTGCCGATGGGCTGCACCGCAGTAGCGCTTATTGTTGCGCCTTGGGTTTAGGGCGCATACTCGGTGTGACTTCAAGGCTGAGTTTTTTGCCTTTTCGTTCCATATAAAACTGCGCGGGCTTTCCAGGGCTGAGGGCTGCTACGGTGCTCAGAAGTTGCGCTACATCCTTGATCTCTTGCGTGCCAATGCGGGTCACCACATCACCGGGTTGAATCCCAGCCTTCGCGGCGGGACCATTGCGCAGAACACCCGAAATTAAGACCCCTGTTTGAGTTTGTACGCCAAAAGTTTCTGCCAGTTCAGTGGACAGTGCGTTGGGCTCAACCCCAATCCAGCCCCGTGTGACTTGGCCATTTTTCACCAAGCCTTCCAAGACGATTTTGGCCGTAGTGACGGGGATTGCAAATCCTATTCCCATGCTGCCGCCGGAGCGGGAGTAAATGGCGGTATTGATGCCTAGCAAATTGCCTTGGATGTCGACCAAGGCACCGCCAGAATTGCCCGGGTTGATGGCGGCATCGGTTTGGATGAAGTTTTCAAACGTGTTGATGCCAAGTTGATTGCGTCCCAAAGCACTCACAATGCCGCTGGTAACGGTCTGACCAACACCGAATGGATTGCCAATGGCCAGCACTTGGTCACCTACTTCAAGGGTGTCCGAATTGCCCCAGGTGATGGCGGGGAGTTTGTCTAAATCAATTTTCAATACCGCCAAGTCGCTGTCTGGGTCGGTGCCTATGACTTTGGCTCTTGTGTGGCGGCTGTCGTTGAGTACGACTTCAATGGCGTCCGCACCTTCTACGACATGGTTGTTGGTGAGTATGTAGCCATCATGGCTGACGAGCACCCCACTGCCCAATCCTGCTTGCGGCTCATTGCCTTGGTCGCCGTAGAAAAACTTAAACCAAGGGTCGTCTGCATTGGGGTTGTTGGAGTGTGCTTTGCTGGTGTTGATACTGACCACCGCTGCCGATGCTTTTTTAGCTGCAAGTCTAAAGCTTCCATTGGGGGGCTCTTTGCTGATATTGGGTGCAGCTTCAAAAAGCTCCACGACGTCCGAGCCATGCAATCCTGCGTTGAGCCATTGCGGTTTGAGTGTTGCTACCACAAAATAGGCGGCCAAAACGATGGTGGCGGATTGAGAGAAAATGGACCATAGACGTTTCATTGGCAAATTGTATGTCTTATTGCATCTCCAAATCATCGTAGATGTTGTTGCTTTGTCTTGGGCAACTACGGTTCGAAAATGGGCATTGCCAGCGCTTGCGTTACATTCAGAGAAAGAATATGGCAATACCTCATGCTTCACAATCAGCGGGTGCAGGATACCAAGTGGTTTATATCCAGCCTTGCGCACCAACCAAGCCGCACGTTGGGATGGCGTGTAACGGTTGCGGCGTGTGCTGTTTGGCAGAGCCATGTCCGTTGGGCATGCTGCTGTCCAAGCGACGCAAAGGCAGCTGCGAGGCCTTGCGTTGGGACCCACGGGTGAGCATATACCGTTGCGGTGCCATCAGCGACGCACTGCGGGTGACCCAAACCGCACTGCCTTTGGGGCTGCGATGGAGTGCGCCTTTGTGGGCGCTGCTTTTGCGACGCACGGCGAGGCGCTGGATTGCCGCAGGGATGGGTTGCGACAGCGCGTTGCAATATTCAGAATTGGAACAAGAACAGTACATTGAAAAGTCCATTGAGCATTCCATAGACCACTCCATAGACCACTCCATTACTACAGCGAAGACACCATGATCCAACGCAACGATTTAGAACACGCCTTGGGTTTACTGCTGCAACCCGAACGCTTCAAAGACTACTGTCCCAATGGTCTTCAGGTAGAGGGTGGCGATGCCATTCATAAAGTGATTACCGGTGTAACAGCGTCACACGCGCTCATCGAAGCCGCTGTTGCGCACAATGCGCAAGCCATACTCGTGCACCACGGCCTGTTTTGGCGTGGCTACGAGGGCCGCATTACCGGTTGGCTGCGCCAGCGCATAGCGCTGCTAATCAAGCACAACATCAACCTTTTTGCTTACCATCTGCCATTGGATGCACACCCTGAATTGGGCAACAATGCGCAACTGGGTGCGCGCCTAGGCTTGCAAACACAAACGAATTTTGGTGCGCAGCAACTTGGTTTTATGGGTGTGCCGACGGACCAAACATTCGCTACACCGCAGCAATTGGCGCAACATATTGAAAAAACTTTGCAGCGCAGCGTTGTATGCGTTGCTGCCAACGGCAAGGAAATTCAAAAAATTGCTTGGTGCAGCGGTGGCGCGCAATCGTATTTTGAAGATGCCATTCGTGCGGGTGCCGATGCCTTTATTACGGGTGAAATCTCAGAACCCCAAGCCCACATAGCACGTGAATGCGGCGTCTCGTATTACGCATGCGGACACCACGCAAGCGAGCGCTATGGCGTGCTGGCAGTCGGAGAGTATTTGGCCGAACAAACTGGGGTGGAGCATGTATTTATCGACATCGATAACCCCGCATAAATAGGATTTTGCTCAATAATGATGGTAAAAAAAGCACCTATCGTGATCACAATGGGCGATGCTTCGGGCATTGGTCCAGAGATTATTGTGCGGGCATTTCGGCGCCAACCTGCGTTAATGCAGACTTGCTTTGTGGCTGGCGATGTACAAACGCTGCGGCGGGCCGCTAGCGTTGAAAGGCCTGCCCATGCCTTGCCGATCCCCATCGCTGTCATTCACACGCCAGAGCAGACCCAGACGATCCCCCCAAATTGCATACCCGTATTGCAAGTGGGCGAAAGCTTGCCAGTGCTTCCCTGGGGGCGGGTGAATGCACTTTCTGGAAGCTACGCAGGGTCTTGCGTAGTGTGGGCCGCCCAAGCCGCATTGCGTAATAAGGTGGCAGCCATGGTGACAGCCCCGTTGCACAAAGAGGCTTTGCATGCCGGTGGCGCGCCTTGGACGCAATTTCCAGGACACACAGAAATTCTTCAGGCAGTCACGGCTGAGTTTTTGCAGCAAAACAAAAATGATGTGCCCGTGCGGATGATGCTTGCCAGCGACGAGTTGCGCACGGTGTTACTTAGCATCCATGTCTCATTGCGGCAAGCTATTGAGGTGGTTACCCTCGACAATATTTTGCAAACACTAGAAATTACGCACAAATCGTTGCACAAAATGCTAGGGCGAACACCGCGCATTGCTGTTGCAGCACTCAATCCGCATGCGGGGGAGTCGGGTTTGTTTGGATCGGAAGAGTTGGAGCAGATTGCGCCTGCGATCGATGCTGCCCGAAAACGAGGCTATGACGTATCAGGCCCTTGGGCGCCCGACACGGTTTTTATGCGCGCACGCAATACGCCGCAACGCCATGGCGAGTTTGACGTGGTAGTGGCCATGTACCATGACCAAGGACTGATCCCCGTGAAGTACTTGGGCGTAGACAAAGGCGTTAACGTCACTTTGGGGCTACCCTTTGTACGAACCAGCCCAGACCACGGAACCGCATTTGATATTGCAGGCACGGGTAAAGCAGACGCTTCAAGTTTCATTGAAGCGGTGAGCCTGGCCAAGCAGTTGGCAGTTTCTAATTGATTATTTCTTCATGCTGTCACGAATTTCGCGGAGTAACAACACTTCTTCGGGTGTGACGGCGGGCGCTGCTTCTTCGGCTGGAGATTGTTTTTTGAGCCGATTAATTTGCTTCACCATCAAGAAAATAATAAATGCAAGAATGCAAAAATTAACAGCAACCGTAATAAAGCTGCCGTAAGCCAGCACGGGCACGCCTGCTTTTTTGAGTTCAACCAAGGTCGTTCCCACATTGGGAGGAATTGCGCGCAGTGGTATAAAAAGATTGGAAAAATCCAGTTTCCCAACTACCGCGCCAATCACGGGCATAATCAAATCAGAGACAATGGAGTCCACTATTTTGCCGAAAGATCCGCCGATAATAACGCCGACAGCCAAGTCTATAACATTTCCCTTTACAGCAAACTCTTTGAATTCTTGCAATACTGTCATACGCGCACTTTCCTAAGGTTGATAAAAAGAAGGGTTATTGTGCACAAATTCCAACAACGCCAAAAAAGGCGGCTTAACAGATGCTTAGAAGCCTTGGTTTGCTCTTAGTGCGTCAGCTACAATCCGCCCTTACCCTAATACTGATGTCAATCGAGGATTCTCATGAGCGAAACCCCAGTCGATGCCAAAAAAATCGACTCCAGTAAACGGACTTGGTTGATTGCGTCCGGATGTGCTGGAGCTGTAGGTGGCATTGCAACCGCAATACCCTTTGTCAGCACTTTTCAACCTTCAGAGCGCGCAAAAGCGGCAGGTGCACCGGTTGAAGTTGATATTTCTGATATTCAGCCCGGAGAAAAAAAGACAGTCGAATGGCGTGGCAAACCCGTCTGGATCGTACGACGTACTCCAGCGCAGTTGGCCAGTCTTGCAAAGGTTAGCAGCCAGTTGGCGGACCCAGACTCTGAGCGCAAGCGTAAAGAATTAACACCGGCGTATGCAAAAGGCCCAGAGCGCTCCATTAAGCCGGAGTTTTTTGTCGCGGTTGGTATTTGCACCCATCTCGGCTGCTCACCTTCGGATAAATTCCAAGCAGGCCCACAACCCTCATTGCCCAATGACTGGGAGGGAGGATTCTTCTGCCCTTGCCACGGATCTACATTTGATATGGCCGGACGTGTTTATAAAAACAAACCAGCTCCCGACAATTTGGAAATTCCCCCTCACATGTATCTTTCCGATAGCATTTTGCTTATTGGTGAAGAGAAACAAGCCTAAGGAAGAAAAAAATGGCTGTATTTAAGGAAATTTCTCCTAACGCTTCCGCAGGTGCCAAGGTCACAAATTGGTTTGAAAATCGATTTCCAACGGCATTCGATGCATACAAGGTGCATATGTCGGAGTACTATGCTCCGAAAAATTTCAATTTCTGGTACATATTTGGCTCCTTGGCACTTTTGGTCTTGGTCATTCAAATTGTGACGGGTATTTTCTTGGTGATGCACTACAAACCGGACGCCGCGTTGGCGTTTGCTTCAGTAGAGTACATCATGCGCGACGTGCCTTGGGGCTGGTTGATTCGTTACATGCATTCCACAGGCGCTTCGGCTTTCTTTGTTGTCGTCTATTTGCATATGTTTAGAGGTTTGCTCTACGGCAGCTACAGAAAACCGCGTGAGTTGGTTTGGGTCTTTGGCTGCGCCATTTTCTTGTGCTTAATGGCCGAGGCTTTCATGGGTTACTTGTTGCCTTGGGGGCAAATGAGCTATTGGGGGGCGCAAGTGATTGTGAATCTCTTTGCTGCAATTCCTTTGGTAGGCCCAGACTTGGCCCTGTTAATTCGCGGTGACTATGTGGTGGGCGATGCCACATTGAACCGCTTTTTTAGTTTCCACGTGATCGCTGTTCCCTTGGTCTTATTGGGCTTGGTTGTGGCGCACTTATTGGCTTTGCATGACGTGGGCTCTAACAACCCAGACGGCATTGAGATCAAAGGGCCAGACGCGCCGCGTGATGCTGCGGGCCACCCATTGGACGGTGTGCCATTCCATCCCTACTACACTGTGCATGACATCTTTGCGGTGAGTATGTTCTTGATGGTGTTCACAGCAATTATCTTTTTTGCACCCGAGTTTGGTGGTTACTTCTTAGAGTACAACAACTTTATCCCAGCCGACGCTCTGAAGACGCCGTTGCACATTGCGCCTGTTTGGTATTTCACACCGTTTTATTCCATGTTGCGCGCCATTACGGATGAGATGAAATATGCGCTCATAGCATGTATTTTCCTAGGAACAGCTTTTGGTGTATTTAAAGCAAAATTGCCAGTCATTTTGAAACCCATGGTTGCGGTTGCGGGTCTTATTGGCATGGTTTTAATGTATGCGCTGGAGGCCAAATTTTGGGGCGTAGTGGTGATGGGTGGCGCCGTTATTATCTTGTTCTTCTTGCCTTGGTTGGACAATAGCCCCGTTAAATCCATTCGTTACAGACCTGACTGGCACAAATATCTATACGGAATTTTTGTTGTGAATTTTGTCATCCTTGCCTATTTAGGGGTTCAACCGCCGTCGTCCTTGGGCGAGCGTGTTTCGCAAGTAGGAACCTTGTTTTATTTTGGATTCTTTTTATTGATGCCTATCTGGAGCCGTATGGGGACCCCCAAGCCGGTACCTGCACGCGTCAACTTTGTGGCCCACTAAGCGAGGATAAAAGATGAAAAAATTAATGCTTTCCCTCTTCGCTGTTTTGTGCCTATCTACAAGTGGCGTGCATGCTAGTGGTGGCGGGTATGCTTGGGATAAAGCACCCAATAAATTGAATGACTTGGCCGCACTGCAAAATGGGGCAAAGCTTTTTGTGAACTATTGCCTTAATTGCCACTCCGCGGCATTTATGCGATTTAATCGCTTGAAGGACATCGGTTTGTCCGACAAGCAGATCAAAGATAATTTGCTATTCACCACCGAAAAAGTGGGTGAAACGATGAAGTCTTCGATTGATCCACGGCAAGCCAAAGACTGGTTTGGTGCGAATCCGCCAGATCTCACGCTGATTGCACGCTCACGTTCCGCAGCAGGGCAAGGTACGGGCGCTGACTATCTGTATACTTATCTGCGAACTTATTACGTGGATGCCAGCAAGGCAACTGGTTGGAATAATCTGGCATTCCCCAATGTGGGCATGCCACACGTTTTGTGGGAGTTGCAAGGAAAGCGCGAGCCTATTTGGGAAGACGTGAAGAGCTTCGGCGAAGGCCATGGTGCGGCTAAGAAGGAAGATGCGCATGGCGCAGAAGCGGCCCACATTCTCAAGGGTTGGAAGCAGCTTGAGCCGGGCACCATGACATCCGAGCAGTATGATCAGGCCATGGGTGATTTGGTTAATTACTTGCAGTGGATGTCGGAGCCTGGACAAAACTCGCGGGTTCGGATTGGCTTTTGGGTGCTGTCATTCTTGTTGGTTATGACCTTGTTTGCCTGGCGTTTGAATGCGGCATTTTGGAAAGATGTAAAGTAAGTTACATTTTTCCAATATTGCCTCTGCGCTAGGGGTAACGGCCAATGCAGAGTGGGTGTGCTTTCAGTGCCCCACTCTTTTTATTTTTTTAGGAGTCTTTCGTTATGATGGTGCTGTATTCAGGTACAACTTGCCCTTTTTCCCACCGTTGCCGTTTTGTTTTGTTTGAAAAAGGCATGGATTTTGAAATCCGTGATGTTGATCTTTACAACAAGCCGGAAGATATTCATGTCATGAATCCTTATGGGCAAGTGCCTATTTTGGTGGAGCGGGATTTGATTCTGTACGAATCTAATATTATCAATGAGTACATTGATGAAAGATTTCCCCATCCACAGCTCATGCCAGGCGATCCTGTAGACCGAGCGAGGGTCCGGCTTTTTCTGCTTAATTTTGAAAAAGAGTTGTTTGTGAATGTGAGTACGTTGGAGGCACGCGCATCCAAAGGCAATGAAAAAGCGCTGGAAAAGGCGAGGCTGCATATTCGTGACAGATTGACCCAGTTAGCCCCTATTTTCTTAAAAAATAAATATATGTTGGGTGATAGTTTTTCGATGCTCGATGTGGCTATTGCGCCTTTGATGTGGCGACTGGATTATTACGGTATTGAGTTAAGTAAAAATGCAGCGCCTTTGCTTAAATACGCGGAACGTGTTTTTTCTAGACCTGCTTATATTGAAGCGTTGACGCCTTCGGAAAAGGTAATGCGTAAATAAACCCAAGGGAACTGGCAATGATTGATGCTAAAGACACGCATTCAACACGACCGTATTTAATCCGTGCACTGTATGAGTGGTGCACGGACAGTGGTTTCACACCGTTCATTGCAGTTGCGGTAGATGATTCGGTGACTGTACCCGTTGAGTATGTGAAAAATGGTGAAATCGTTTTGAACGTTAGCTTTGATGCCACCAGTGCGCTCAAGCTGGGGAACGAGTTTGTGGAGTTCAAAGGGCGATTTGGGGGTGTGGCGCGGGACATAATTGTGCCGATCGACCGCATCACTGCCATCTATGCCCGAGAAAATGGCCAAGGCATGGCATTTCCGATTTTGTCGCGCAAGCCGATGGATGTAGCGTTGAAATCGCAAGAGACCAAGCCTGTGTTGGCAACGGTGTCTAAATTGGTTGAGGATAGCGAGGATCCACAGCCACCGTCCAAACCCCGTAGCGAGCGCCCAAGTTTAAAACGGGTGAAGTAAGCCGGATTGGTATGCCCCGCCTAGATGGCTGGGGCATATCCATTGCTACTTAGTTGCTAGATAAAGCAACTGGGGCGCCGTTTTTGAAGGTGTAAAAAGTAATGGGGGCTTTCTTTAAGTTGCCTTTTTCGTCATAAGCGTAGTCGCTTGCAATGCCTTTGTAGTTG
>JBIPME010000046.1:0-8796 GCA_044369275.1 Rhodoferax sp. | reverse complement strand
TGCACCTGGCCGACACGCACCCGCAAGCCAAGTTGCTACCGCCCTTGGGCAGCCCACAGCGCGCACATTGCTACCAGTGGATGGCATGGTTGTCCAACACCTTGCAGGCCAACCTGGTGCAATACTCTTACGCAGCGCGCTATGTGGACAGCGCAGCGGTCGCCGACTTTCGGGCACGCTGCGAAGCGCGCATCGCGCCCATGCTGGACCAGCTCGAAGCCCAACTGCAAAGCAGCGGCGGGCCGTGGCTGCTGGGCGCAGACTACAGCGCTGCGGATTGCATGGTTTTGGTGCTGTGCTGCTGGACGCGAAGCTTTCGCCGACCCGCCCATCACTTGCCTGCGCTGGGCCGCTTTCTCACGCGCATGCGCGAGCGGCCTGCGGTGCAACGTGCGGTGGCAACGGAGCAGCTTCCAGACACATTCTTTGCCCTCGCTGGCTGAGTTTTCTGGTGTTGTGGGCGCAGCCCCCTAACAAACATCCCGCCCACCCACCCAACTTGCGCAAACGGAATTGCTCCCACAATCCCATGGTTTTCAACCTTTAGCATGGGGCGCGGACGCACGACACTTGAGGCTGCGCCACTATCACCCTGGCCCTAACCGAAAACCCTATTTCAAGCCCCAAGAGTAGCTACTATGTCATCCTCTTTGAACCCCCAAGCCTGTCCATGAAAAATCTAGCTTTGCGCAGCCTCACTTTGCGTAGCCTCACGTTACTGGCCGCTTTGGCATGCGGCGCATGCGCTTACATCAACGACAAAGCCGTGCGCTTGGTCTCCACCAAGGTCAATGCCTATGCCGTGCTTGACAACCAGCTCTTGGCAGGCGAGGTGCTGTTAAGCCCCGACCGCAGTGGGCGAGTTAACCTCAGCAATGCAGCGGTCCATTGCCTTGGGGCCATGCGCCACACCGCAAGCAAAAGTGGCAGCATTGACCTCAGTTGCAGCCAAGCTTCGTCCGTGCAGCTGCAATACGTCTTGCTCACAGAAACGCGGGGCTACGCTTACGGTAATTTGGCCAATGGCAACCGCGTGAGCATGGCATTTGGCCTGGGTGCCGCTGAGGCCAGCTCTTACCTGCGCCTGCCCGCTGGCAAGCAATGGAACATTAACGAAGACGAGGACACCTTGGAAATTCAATGAGGTTGTGCCCCATGCCAGTGCGCAAACAAGCTATGCGCCCCGCGCCCCTTTGCGCCGCATGCGCCCCTTTGCGCCGCATGCGCCCCATGCGCTCCATAAGCCACATGGGCTATACCTGCCCTATGCCCCCATGCCCCCATGGGCAACTTGGGCTACCTGCGCCACCCTGCCTAGGGCGCAGTGATCAGCGGTTCCCCATTCGGGCTGCGCATCGGTATTTGTATCGGTATTTACATCGCTGTTAGCGGCCCACTGTAGTTCAACGCCAGCACTCGGCGACGCTGAGCAGCGTTACGCTTTTTACCCCCGTGTTGGTGAGGCTGAAGTTGCCACATTTGTCGGAGCTTGCCGGGCCAGTGCGGGTGGCGGTAATGGTGTAGCTGCTGGCGGTGAGTGCGCTCAGGGTCAGCGTGTAGGCGGTGGTGCCGCTGCCTGCGGTGGGGGACTTGGCAAAGGGCTGCTTGTCAAACCCATCTGCGCTGCTGGTTAAAGTGCCGCTGCTGTCTTTGGTGTAGTCGTAGCTTTCGCTGTAGAGCCGCTCCATCCATTGTTGCGCCAGCAGGAGCTGGGTTTGCGCACCGCTGCGCCGCCCTTTGGCGAGGTATTCGTTGTAGCTGGGTATGGCAATGGCGGCCAGAGCGCCAATGATGGCGACCGTAATCATGAGTTCAATCAGGGTAAAGCCTGTTTGCGGCGATGGGCTTTGCTGCGCAGTGTGCGTGGGCTTGTGTGGGTGCAGGCGGTGTGTCATGGTGGTGGTACGTTGTTTTATTGGGTGGAGCGCATGCCGGTGATTTCACGCCATTGGTTGCGGGATTTGGCGCCTTTAACGGGAGGGAGGGTTTTGTCGTCATCCTTGGGGCCAACGATTTTGGTGCTGTTGCCGTAGCTGGCAATAAAGTTTTTTTGGTTTTTCGAGTCTATGCCTATCAAATTGACTTTTTTACCATTAGACAAGGTGATGGTGCCCAACATGCCCGCTTGCGGTGTGCCGGTATACGGGTCCAGTACATACCCTGTATTCAATGGTTCGTTGTAGCACTTGGTGGCATCGTTGCCGGCAGGGCGGGTAGCGGTGGCGAAAATTTGTCCTCCATTGAGTTCGGGGCTGCTGATGACCATTTCGTTGCTGAGGGTGCTGGTGCTGCTAAGGGTGGCAAAGTTGAGGTACCAGCCTTCATCGGTTGCGGGATTAAAGGTTTTGTTGCCGGTGCTGATGTAGGTGCCGCCTGTGGTGGCGTCGCGGGTGAGTACGCGCGGCGCAAATTTGTTCAGGTCGTTGACGGGCACCACGCTGTTGCTGCGTTGGTTGTTGTCGTATACAGCGTACAGGCGTTGGGGGGTGCTGCTGTTGGGGAAGTCGGTGGAGGTAATGGATTTACCCGTGCCCACGATGACCAAGGTGCCTTTGTAGGGTGGGAAGGCCAGAACCGGGGTGGTGCTGATGGGCAGGCGGGTGTTGCCTTCTTTGGCTTCAAACAAGGGCAAAGGCGTGGCGGCTGAGGTGGTGCTGGTGTAGGCAGATTGCCAGCTGCTGGGGGTGGTGCTGGAGACATCGAACTTCCAGATGCGGCCTTGCAAGTCGGTGGCGTAGACGGTGTCTGCCGTGCCGTCTCGGTTGCTGTCCACCCAGTTGACCCCCATGAGACCGTTGTCGCCCAAGCTGTCGGTAGGGATTTTGACGTAGTGCGTATTGGCGACCCATTTGCCGGTGCTGTCAGGGCCATCGATAAACAGCACAAACAGGGCGGCTTTTCCATCGGTTGAGCCCGGTCCGTTGGGGAGCAATATGGCAAATTTTCCGTTGTTCATGCGCACGATGGGGGTGGCTTGGTTGCGGTCGAGGTGGAGTTTGACGTCGGCGAGGGTGTAGCCCAAATCGGCATCGTCGCTGGCGCTGAACATCCATTTGAAGATGCTGCTGGCATTGGCTTCGGTGAGTGTGGCGGGGTTGGTAACGTCCAGCGCAAAGAAGGCGCGCCCACCACGCCCTAAGCTGTTAAAGAGATAGGTTTTCCAGCTTGCGGAGGAGTTGTTGCCGATGAGTACGTCGCCCGTGAAAGGGCTGCCGTCCACGGCGGGAATGGTTTGTGAGCTGTCTTGTGCAATGGTTTTGAGCCTTGCTACTAACGGCGAAGGAACGTAGGATAGTACGGGTGCGCCCGCGTCGCTGCCTTGGGCTTTAAAGCCGTGCAGCATGCCATCGTTGGCGCCTACCCAGATGAGTCGGTCGCGGTTGGCCTGGGCTTTGATGAAGCTGGTGTAGCTCGGGGCCCCTGAGGGCAGCGCACCCAGGTATTGCGCTGAGGGACGCGTTTGCACCCAAGGCGTGGAGTTGACGATGGGCCCCATGATGTTGCTGTCCGTGCGTTTTCGCCATATACCGGCGGGTTTTTCTTTGCTGCGTTCGCCACGCAAATAGTTGATGAGTTCATCGCGTTGCGCGGTGGTAATGCTGGGTGTGCCCGTGCCCAGTAGTGCGCTCAGGTAGTCACTGGAGAGGGTGCTGTTGGTTCTGAAGGCCACGCCCTTGGTGCCGTCGTTGGTAATGATGGCGCGGTTGAGGGGGCTGATTTGGTTGAGTTTGTTGCCGCTGTTCCAGCTGGCCGCTTTGGAAAATTCGCCTTTGCTATCGGCGACAAATGCTTCAATGGCGCCGGTGTTTTGGGCTGGGTCGAAACTGGCAACGTATTTGAGCGAGCCGTCGTTGATGCTGCGCGAAGACACGGCGGGTGCGGCGTTGGAGTTGGCAACAATGCTCTCCAGTGTTTCACGCAAGCGTTGTTCTAGCAGTTCGGGGCGGCGGGCTAAAAAATAGCCATCAGGTTCGCCATCGGCGCAGGCCAAGCCGGTGCTGCCGCCACAGGTTTTGCCGTCGTTGCGGCGGTTATCCCATTTGGTTGTGGTGTCGGGGAGTTCGGTGTTGTCTTTGCTGTTGTTGGCGGCGAACGCACCGTATTTGGCGGCATACCACAGGGGCTCGCGCAAGAGGGCGTTGGCTGCGCCTTGCATTTCAAAGGTGATGCTCACAGGGGCGTCTTCGGTGCGTACGTTCATGCTGTCAGTGGAGCTTTTGCAAGCCCAGTTGCCGTTGCCACTGAGACTGCCTGCGGCAATGCCCGGAAATACGCCAGTTGTTGGCAGACTGACGCCGCTCAGATTGCTGCTGTTGATGTAGGCGCTGTAGCCGCATAAATAACCATCGGTGCTGGCCAAAACGCTGTCATTGGCGTTGTGCCTATGGGTGAAGTAGCGGCCGTCTTTGCTCTTGGTGCCAATAATGCTAAAGCCGTGCGCGCCCGTGTAGCCTGCACCTACGCCCAAAATGTCGGTGCTTACTTTCAGGCGCGGTGCACCGCCGCCGATGGCGGGCAAAATGTCGTAGCGCAGGTAGCCGGTGATGTCCATGTCGTAGTCGCCACCAAACAGCGTGTCATTCCACGTGACGGTAAAGGCCCCGTGGGTGGCCGAGGCGCTAATGGCATTGAAGGTCAGCATGGCGGACGGCATTTTTTTATTGGGGCTGGACCACAAGCCTTCCGGGGTGATGGAGACGTATTGCGTGGGATTGCTGTTGGGCACCGGTATGTCAATGCGCGCCACGCCGCCCGACAGGGATGCCGCATAGGTTTTGACTTTCAAGCCCCAGGCGGGTAAATCCGAAGGAATAGCCGCAGGTTTGCGGATGTCGTTGGTGTTGGCATACAGGGCCGCACCTGCGACTTTGTAGCTGCCGCCAATGGCGGGTGCTTCGGGGCATACGCCGCTGACGCTGCCTAAGCCGACGATGGTTTTGGCAGCACAGGTTTCACCAAAAGGGGCGGCTGCATTGACAGAGCCAACGGCCCGCGAGGTGCCGTTGATGCCTTCGGCTTTGCCCACCGCATCGGTGAATGCGCTGAGCGTGCCGCGCGAAAGGTTGATAAAGCCCGCGGCTTGGCTGTCTACATCGTCACCGTCAAAGCTTAAGGCGCTGCTGGAAAATGCCAAGATGTTCATGGGCCTGCAAATGGCTTTGCCATATTGGGCGGTGCGCACGCTGTTGCTGGTGAGGGGGTCGGCCCATGTGGCAACGGGCATGCCAATGGAGGTGTCATTGCCGGTCGAACCGGGGTTGGTGGAGCTGGTGCCTGTGAAGTAGCGGATGGCTTGGGTCACCATTTCTCCAACGGGGTTGCCCCAGGCGGGTAGCGTTCCGTTCGCCATTTCGGAGGGAAGTTGGTTGCCGCTGCCGCTGTACTGGCCACCTGTGCGGCCAAACAAAATGATGTTGTCCAGTGCGCGAATCGCCCCAGATGCTGTGTACGCTCGGCCGTCAGCCAAGGCTGTGCCGGGGCAGCTTGCGCCGCTGCTAAAACAAAATTGCCCCGTGTTGGGGTTGATTTCGTCGAGCATGTCGCCGATGTTTTTGCGCAAGGCACCCGCGGTGAGGTTTTTGTCGTAGCTGCCACTGAGCAGACCAAATTCGGTGCGTGCCGAGCCCGTACCAGCTTGTGGCGTGCCAAAGTCTTGCAACAGGCCAATGGGTTTGAACAGGGTGCCTGAAGTGCCGTAGGCTTGGCAGCGTTCATCGCCTAGCAGACCGGCTTTGCACACTTGCACGCGCAGCTGTAGATCGGGCCCTAGGCCGCTGTAGCTAGCCCCATCGCTGGTTTGGTTAATGGCGGCAGATTCGTGGTTGATGCCGCCGTTGCCAAAGTAGGCGGCACCGTTGCCGTAATAGCGGGCGAGTTTGGCGCTGAAGGCATTGCCCCAGTTGCAGACGGTGCCGTTCACGGTGGCCCAGAGTTTGTAGTTGCCCCGGGCCATGCGCATGGTGGGGGCGCTGGTTCTGCCGTCGTCGTCGGCACTGCTGCGCACACACATACTCAGGCCCGCGTAGGTGTTGGCGTTTTGTCCCGTGGTTTTGGTGAGGCTTTGCGTGCTAAAGGGGGTGTAGTCGCGGATGTCGGTGCCCCGGTAGTATTTGACAAAGGAGTGGGAGTCTTGGCTAAGGCGCGCAATTTGCAGCACGGTATCGGTGTTGCTGTCCAGAAAGCGCTGCCCCCCGTAGAGTATTTTGCGCATGACATCGAGCCGCGTCATGCTGGTCCAGTTTAAAAAGTTGCCGCTCCATTCGTTGCCGACTCCGCAGACGTAGCGCCCAGGGGTGGTGCTACCTGAGGGGGTAGCGGCCGTGCCGGAGAGGGTGGCCAGTCTGCTGGGTTCAAAGCGGCCACTGCTGTTGTAGAGGTAGCATTTGGTGGCATCGAAATAGCCATAGTATTTGAAGCTGGGTTTGAAGGTGGTGTCGATGACGCCGTCGCCATCCAAGTCCTCAAAGTCGCTGAATATGGGGCTAAACAGCGTGTGGTCTTTGCTGGAGACCAGCATCATCATGGGCTTAGAGGCTGAAGAGGTGGTGTTGGGCGGGACTGCCGGGTAGATGCTGGTGGTGGTCAGCGGTGGTGCTGCCATGGCGCTGGGGCCATGGCTGAGCGCCAGGCCCAGGCCGAGCACGGTTGCGCCTGTGTAGGTGGCCCATGCCGCCCAGCGGCTGCGCACAAGCGGGGGGGCGGTGTGCTGGCTGCGTTGGCTTAGCAGGGTTAAGTGCACAGTGTTCAATAAAAACGAAGTTAGAGCGTACATTTTTTTAGACCGGTTAATTGCGTTTTTAGGGGCGGGGCTGAGGTGGGTCGGTTTTTGGGGGGTGTGCAAAATGGGAGGCAAAAGGGGGTGCAAAAGGGGGGTGCAATGGATTTTTAGTTGACGGGCAGGGTAAAGTAATTTTGCAGCAGCACTTCCGTATTCATGGTGGGGCCCCAAGCGCGGGCGGTAATGCGAAACTGGTAGCAGCGTTTACGCATGGTGGGGGAGCCTGTTGAGCCGTCTGCGCTGGCCAGTCCAATGCCAGTCGTGTCGACCATTTGCGCAAGGCATTCGAAGGGTTTTGCATCGCTGGTATTGATGCTCCCCGTCGCGTTGATGCGGATGGATTCAATCAAATACTCGGGTTGGCGCACCACCCCAGCCAAAGGGGCGGCTCCCGTGTAGAGCCCAAAGGGCACCGAACCGGTGAAGTTGGTGCAGTCCGGCGCAGTGCTGGTATTGGGTCGTTTGTCGACAAAGTAGTTGCCCCACATGCCGCCTTTAGAAATCGGCCACCACGCCTCGCCGGGGTTGCTGGTCGTGGCAGCATTCCAGTCCACTGTGTAGCGGGTGCTGGGCAGCAGGCATTCGCCCTGAGGGCAGGTGTCGGTGAATTCGCCCTCAATCATCTGTTCATCCGCTCGGAATGTGCCTGTGCGTGCGCACACTGCGTTGGCTTGAATGCCTTTGCTAGAGCTGAGTTGCAGGTCGCGCTCGGCATCGCGCAGCGCAGCATCGGCGGCTTGGCGCGCGATTTGGTATTCCATTTCGTTGCGTGCTTGGCGCTCTCCCATGGTGGCATCTTTAGAGGCCAAGGCGGCAATCAGCGAGATTGCCATCAGGAGCATCAGTACCACGACCAGTACCATGCCGCGTGTTGAAGGTTTGTGCATGGTTTTAAAACGATTGGGTCAGTTGGTTTTTGAGTGCGACGACCTGGGTGAAGACCTGGCGGTCTACGCCATCGCTGAAATTTTGGCTGCTGCCATCGCAGTCCGTCAGGGCGTAGGTCTTGCTTCCCTGTAGCCGCACCGGTTGCAAGGAGCGGGCCAGCAAACAAATCCGTATTGCGCTGACCGACGTCCATTGGTTTGCGGCAATGGCGTTGGCACTCACGTATTGCGCGGTAGTGGTGTTGTCCAGCAGGTAAGTGAAACGCAATTGCTCAAACCCTACGACCATGGGCTGGTAACCGCTGGTGGCGTTGCCATTGCCCCAGCAGGACAGGTTAAACGTGTTGACCGTGGCCCCCTCTATTCTCATCGTCACCGGCGTGAGTGTGTAGCGGTTAGAGACAAAGGTGGGCCTGTTCGTGCCGGCGGCAACGTTGATAGGGTCATTGCTACTGGGGTCTTGGCGCAAGCAGTCGGAGCGGTTGCCCGTGTCTAGGCCAAAGTTGTCGTTGGTGTAGTAATTCAGCACGAGTCCATCGGCGTTCACACTGCTGCTGGGGTGGGCTGCGCAAGCGAAGCTGCCGCCGCTGCTCGCTTCTAGGCGTTGTCTTTGGCAGCCAAAAACCCCTGCGCTGTAGGCATTGGGGGGATTGATAGTGACAGGGTTGGTGTAGTTGGTGATGTATTGCGCATTGTCGCTCCCTGTATTAGAGCGCTCTGCAGGGTAAAAGCCTGCATTTTCCAGGTTGCGCGCTAAGGTCTCGATGGCAAATTTGGCGTTTTCAAATGCCATGGCTTTGTCGGACAGCGTGCGCTGGGTGTCACGCGAGCTGAGGTACACATAACCAGCGGCGCCGGCGATGACCAAGCTGATCGCGGTGCTGATCAGCAGCTCAATCAGCGTCAAGCCAGTGACGCGGTGTCTGGCTACCGCGCGGTGCCGCTGGGGCTGGGGTGGGGTATTCAGAGGCATAGGGGCTTGTGCTGGGGGTTGATGAAAATGGGCGGCTGAATGGATGGATGTGGCGGATGGGGCGAATGCGGTGAATGTGTTGATTGGAGTGTGTCGCAAGGGCTTACGGCATGATGTTCATGTTGAAGCAGCGCACCCCGGGTGTACTGCTGACCGCA
>JBIPME010000433.1:0-2716 GCA_044369275.1 Rhodoferax sp. | reverse complement strand
CTGGACCAAACCAGTTTGGCGGAGGTGACGGACTGCTTGCTGGCTGCCTGCAAGGCCATGGCCGTGTCCGAGCGTGTGGTGAGCCGCAGCGCCAGCGCTTGGCTGGTGCAAACGCAGACGGATTACTTCTCCTCCAACGGCACGCAAATTCGGCAAAACCTTGAGTTGGCAGACCTGACCCTTGCAGCCACCGCCACACAGGGCGGGCAGTCCCAGAGCCGCAGCTGGTCACACACAGGGCAAATCGGTGCCGAAGTATTTGACCGCACGCGCTTAGTGGCCCAAGCACACACCACGGCGCGTGAGGCGCTGGCGTTGATCGATGCGGACAACTGCCCCACCGGGCCTATGGATTTGATTTTGATGCCCGACCAAATGATGCTGCAAATCCACGAATCCATTGGCCACCCCCTGGAGCTAGACCGCATCTTGGGCGATGAGCGCAACTACGCTGGCTGGAGCTTTGTGCAGCCCGAAGACTTTGGGCAACTGCGCTACGGCTCGGAGCTGATGAACGTCTCCTTTGACCCGCAGCGCGTGGGCGAATTTGCCAGCTACGGCTTTGACGATGGCGGCAACCCCGCCCACAAAGCCATGCTGATTGCCAACGGCGTACTCCTGCGCGGCTTAGGCTCGCTGGAGTCCCAAGCCCGCTCAGGCCTGCCCGGGGTGGCCAACTTTCGGGCGGCCTCGTGGAACCGCGCCCCCATCGACCGCATGGCCAACATCAACCTCGAACCCGGAGCGTCCAGCTTGCCCGAGATGGTCAGCCAAATCGCGCATGGCATCGTCATGCACACCAACCGCTCGTGGTCCATTGACGACTACCGCAACAAATTCCAGTTCGGCTGCGAGTACGGCCAGCTCATCGAAAACGGCCGCCTCGGGCGCGTGGTGCGCAACCCCAACTACCGCGGCGTCACGGTAGATTTTTGGCGGCGCTTGGCCGGCGTGGGGGGCGACGATGCGGTCTATGGCACGCCCCACTGCGGCAAAGGCGAGCCCAACCAACTCATCCGCGTAGGCCATGCGGCCCCGCCGTGCTGGTTTCGCGATGTTCAAGTATTCGGAGGACAAGCATGAACGCCACCCCAGATTTCCCCTCGCATGCAACGCCGTCTTCAACGCCATCTTCCACCTCGCTTTCCACCCCATCTTCAACTGCATCTTTATCCGCATCTTCACCCGCAGATTTGGCCCCCTTTCTCACCGCACTGCGCCACCATTGGGACGCCCTGTGCACCGCGCTTTTTGCCCAATGCCAGGCAGGCGAATCCCTGACCCTGCGCTTGGTCGCTGAGCAAACCCTGTTTGTGCGCTTGAACCACAACCAAGTTCGCCAAAACACCGACGTGGCGCAAATCGAAGTCAGCCTCGCGCTGCAAGCCCAGGGCCGCAGCGTTGAAGCCGAGCGCACGCTTAGCCTGAATTTAGACGCTGACCTCGCCGCCCTGCACCCACTGCTGCAACGCTGCCGCAGCGAAGCCGCCATGCTGCCCGTGGACCCCCACCAAGTCCCGCTGCACAACGCGGGCGCAAGCGACGAACACTACCCCGGCCAACTGCTGGCCCCGGCTGACTTGCTGGCCACCGTGCTCGGCAGCGCCCAAGGCAGCGACCTTGCTGGCCTGTACGCAGGCGGCTTACAGGTCCGCGCCAACCGCAACTCCTTGGGGCAATCGCACTGGTTTTCTAGCGAAAACTTCTTCCTCGACTACTCGCTCTACCTCGGCACACGCGCTGCCAAAGGCTGCTACAGCGGGGCTTGCTGGAACACCGCCGACTGGCAGCGCAACCTCGCCCACACCCAGGCCCAACTCCAGCACCTGACGCGCCCCCTGCGCAACGTCGCACCCGGCGCGTACCGCTGCTACCTTGCGCCGCGTGCCATGGCCGACTTCATGGGCATGCTCGGGCGCGGCGCGCTGTCGGCGGCCGCATGGAAACAAGCACGCAGCCCATTCAAGCAACTGGCCGAACACAGGCTGCGCCTCTCGCCCCTGCTGCACGTGGCCGAAAATTTTTCCCTAGGCCTGAGCCCGCGTTTCAATGACCGAGGCGAAATCGCACAGCCCACGCAGGCGCTGATCCAAGCCGGCACCCTCAGCAACCTGCTGGTGAGCCAACGCAGCGCGCAAGAATACGGCCTGCCCGCCAACGCCGCCGAAGACCACGAAAACCCCCGTGCGCTCGACGTAGCGCCCGGCAGCCTGCCCCCTGGCGAAGTGCTGCGCAGCATAGGCACGGGGCTCTACCTCTCCAACCTGCACTACCTCAACTGGAGCGACCTGGCCTCGGCCCGCGTCACCGGCATGACCCGCTACGCCTGCCTCTGGGTCGAAGGCGGCGAAATCGCAGGCCCCATCCAAGACCTGCGCTGGGACGAAAGCCTCTACCAAGCCCTGGGCAGCAAACTCCTCGCCCTGGGCTGCGACGCCACCCTGCACCCCAACACCCAAACCTACCACCACCGCAGCCTAGGCGGCATGCGCACGCCCGGGGCCTTGATCGACGACTTCACGTTTACCTTGTAGATGACCTTGTAAGCGAACTTGTCAATCACCGTGTCAATAAGCTTGTCAATTACCTCGTAAATAAGCTTCCAAGCGCTGCGCAGACCGGGCCTTACCTGCCGCTCCATAATGGCAGCCATGTCAACCTTGGGAGCTTCCGTGCACTACACCATTACATCTACTTTGCGCACCCTGTCCTTCGC
>JBIPME010000432.1:0-2723 GCA_044369275.1 Rhodoferax sp. | reverse complement strand
TTAGGTGTTTGATTGTTCTAACTTAGAAAGTGATGGATTGCATGAAGTTTAAAAAATTAGCTTTAGCGTGTGCCTTGCTGTGCAGCAATGCAGTGATTTTTTCTACACCTGCGCAGGCCCAAATTTCAGGTGATGTAGTGCGCATTGGCATCATCACGGACATGTCGGGCGTGTACTCTGACATCGATGGCCAAGGCGGCGTGGAGGCCATCAAAATGGCCATCGCCGATATGGGGGGCATGGTCAATGGCAAAAAAATTGAGCTGGTGTTTGCCGACCACCAAAACAAGGCCGATATCGCAGCGGCCAAAGCACGTGAGTGGTTCGACACCCAGGGCTTAGACATGCTGATCGGGGGCACCAATTCGGGCACCTCACTGGCCATGGCCAAGGTTGCCGCTGAGAAGAAAAAGCTGTTCATCTCCGTGGGTGCGGCTACGGCTGCGCTAACCAACGAGCAGTGCTCGCCCTACACCGTGCACTACGCCTACGACACGGTGGCGCTGTCTAAAGGAACCGGCAGCGCCGTGGTGAAATCTGGCGGTAAAAGCTGGTACTTTTTAACGGCGGACTACGCCTTTGGCGCGCAAATGCAGGCGGACGCAAGCACCATTGTGAAAGCGGCCGGTGGCACGGTGGTGGGCTCCGTCAAGCACCCCTTGTCGGCCAGTGATTTCTCTTCTTTCTTGTTGCAAGCCCAATCGAGCAAGGCGCAAATTTTGGCTCTGGCCAATGCGGGGGGCGACACCATCAACGCGATGAAAGCGGCCAATGAATTTGGCATCAATAAAACCATGAAAATCGCGGGCTTGTTGATGTTCATTAATGACATCCACTCCCTGGGCTTGAACACCACCCAGGGCATGTACCTGACCGACAGCTGGTATTGGAACAAGGATACGGAAGCCCGCGCTTGGAGCCGCAGATTCTTTGAAAAACTCAAACGCATGCCCTCCAGCCTGCAGGCCGCCGACTACTCTGCTGCCACGCAGTTTTTGAAGGCGGTCAAAGTCGCGGGTTCAGACGATTCTGACAAAGTGCTGGCGGTGATGCGCAAAACCAAAATTGATGACGTGTACACCAAAGGCGGCACCATCCGCGCAGATGGCCGCATGGTCCACGACATGTACCTGATGCAGGTCAAAACCCCCGCGGAGTCCAAAGAGCCTTGGGACTATTACAACGTGCGCCAAGTGTTCAAGGGCGAGGAGGTTTGGACCACCAAAGCCGAGTCCAAATGCGCACTGTGGAAGTAAATTGCTTGCCCTGCCACGCGCAGGGCTGCATGTCGTTTTGAGGCAGGAGATGGAATGAACGAGTTATTCGGCATACCGATGCAGGCGCTTTTAGGGCAGTTGTTGCTCGGCTTGGTCAACGGTTCTTTTTACGCCATGCTGAGTTTAGGCTTGGCGGTGATATTCGGTTTGCTGGGTATCGTCAATTTCGCACACGGCGCACTCTACATGCTAGGCGCTTACGTGGCTTGGTTCTGCATGGCGTATTTTGGGCTGGGTTATTGGCCGTCTTTGCTGCTTGCGCCTTTGGTGGTGGGGCTCATGGGGGCGGTGATTGAGCGCTTGTTGCTCAAGCGCTTGTACAGGTTAGACCCTTTGTATGGCTTGTTGCTCACATTCGGCTTGGCCCTGATTATTGAGGGCCTGTTTCGCTACCAGTTTGGTGTTTCGGGCCAGCAATACCCGGTGCCAGAGTTGCTGCAAGGCGTTACCAATTTGGGCTTCATGGTCTTGCCGAACTACCGTGCTTGGGTGATTTTGGCGTGCTTGTCGATCTGCTTTGGCACTTGGTTTGTGATTGAAAAAACCAAGCTCGGTGCCACGCTGCGCGCAAGCACCGAAAACCCGGCATTGGTGCAAGCGTTTGGCATCAATGTGCCCCTGATGGTGACCATGACCTACGCAGGCGGCGCTGCCTTGGCTGCGATGGCGGGCGTTTTGGCGGCACCCGTGATTCAGCTCACCCCCTTGATGGGCTCCAATTTGATTATTGTGGTGTTCGCTGTGGTGGTCATTGGTGGCATGGGCTCCATTTTGGGCTCGGTGTTGACGGGGGTCATGCTCGGTCTTTTGGAGGGGCTCACCAAAGTTTTTTACCCAGAGGCTTCTAACATTGTGGTGTTTGTCATTATGGTGATCGTCTTGATGGTGCGACCTACAGGCCTATTTGGCAAGGAGAAATAAAGTGCATTCAAGTCTCTTTGCGGCGCAGCGGCGCACGGCTGTTTGGGTTTGGATGGCGGGGCTTCTTTTGCTCGTGATCGCCCCGTTTGTCGGGATTTACCCCGTTTTCTTAATGAAAGCCCTGTGCTTTGCGATTTTTTCCTGTGCCTTCAATTTGCTGCTGGGCTACACGGGCTTGCTGTCGTTTGGCCATGCTGCGTTCATGGGGGCTGCGGCTTATGCCACGGGGTGGCTGGTTAAAAGCATGGGCCTGTCCCCGGAGCTGGGTGTTTTGGCGGGTACTTTGGTGGCTGCTGGCTTAGGCTTTTTGGTGGGCTTGGTGGCGATTCGTCGGCAAGGCATTTACTTTGCCATGGTCACGCTGGCCATGGCCCAAATGGTGTACTTTGTCTGCTTACAAGCCCCGTTCACCGGAGGGGAAGATGGCTTGCAAGGCGTGCCCCGTGGTCGGCTGTTTGGCGTGTTCTCGCTGGAGAACGACTTGGTGCTGTATTTCCTGCTGCTGTTGATTTTTGTCGGCGTGTT
>JBIPME010000431.1:0-2725 GCA_044369275.1 Rhodoferax sp. | reverse complement strand
ATGCGCAGCCTGCAAAAGTGGGACGTCACCTTCACCGTCACCTTTCGGTTGCAGTCCGTCACGCGCCACCCCAGCCAAGCCGGCAAGCTGCTGGCCGTGCTGGGCAGCGACTACGGTGGCGTGCGCAAAGAACGCGTGGTGGACCAGGTGGTGGTCAACCACGGCACCTTGCCCCTAGAGGATTTGTACTTTGCGCTCAAACCCCTGTCCTCCAACCAAGGCGTTTTGGACTACGAACGCCTCATCGCCGGGCTGCCCCAAACCCAGTGCCCCAACCCGCAAGGCCGCTTCCAGCTCTTTCGCATTGGCGACGCCATTGCCGCACGCAACACCCACGCCGCGATTTACGACGCCTTGCGGCTGGTGAAAGATTTGTAAAAACGTTCGATGGCATCGCATGTACCAGACCGAGGAACAATATGCCTGCGGCCTTCATCAGGGCGATGTAAGCATTGGCGGATTTAAGTCTGCGATTGCTTTGGAAATTTTTTCATCAACCAGCGTAAGACTTCCAATTGGTCTTGAGACGTGGCTCGGCGAACTTGGATTAGCAGTTTTTGCAGATCGGGCCGGGTCAATGTGGCGTTGGATGCGCCTTCATTGCAGACTGAGCAGATGGCTCGAAGGTTGGAGTGATCGTCGGTGCCGCCCATGCTTTTGTCAATGACGTGGCCAAGATGCAGGCGCGTTTTCCGTGTTGTGTCGTAAAGGTGGGTTTCTCCCGCGACGGCTCCGCACATTTGGCAAGTGAATCCATTGCGATCCAACACAAAAGCGCGGGTCTCCTTGGATATGGTTCTGGCAAAAGCCGGTTGGGGTTTGGGTGTTTCCAGAAGGTATTGACCAGGCTTGAGTTCGCTTCGGTCGTTGTGCGTCAATATGGGGTAACCTTCTTCGGTTCGAAGTTCTCGAACCCTTCTGGCCCATTCGGATTGGTTGTCGGCTATGGCGCGCAATTCTTTAGAGTCCATGACGCGACCGATGTTGGCCAAGAAATGTGCGCGCAGCTTAGCCTTGGCACCACCTTTGATTTGGCTATCACTGCGCATATTCAGGCACGTTTGAGTTTAATTTGTGCGGCGGCATTGAGTGCTACTTGAATTTGTTGCCCCACAGCACGGGCTACCGGCGGCGGGAATGCATTACCGATTTGGCGGTAAGCGGCGGTTTTTTTGCCGCTGAATTGCCAGTGGTCTGGAAAGCCCTGAATGCGTGCGGTCATGCGTGCGGTCAAGCGTGGCATGCCTACGAAGTTGGATGCGGGCAGGTCATCTGCAATGCCTTTGCCATCCACGCCCAGTGTGGCCCAAGCCTTTTTTGCGCGGGTGGGACCCAAATCAGGACCGCCATGTTTTTTGCTGCCCCCGACCAGCGTAGGGGCAATATCACATGCTAATTCGCGCCAAGCTTTGGCCTCTCGCCAGCCATTGGCTGCCATGAGGTCGTATAGAGCTTCTCCAACTGTGGGTGCGGGGTGCAATCCGGGTGTTGGCCAGTTGAAGAGTCGGGAGGCGTCAGCCTTCAATGCGACGAAAACTACGCGAGGTCTCAGTTGGGGTACACCAAAATCACTGGCATTGAGTAAGCGCCATTCGACGATGTAACCCAGTTTTTTGAGGCTGCTGATGATTTTGGCTCGGTACGCGTCAAATACAGAGTCGAGCAAGCCTCGGACGTTTTCCAGCATGACGGCTTGCGGTTTGCACTCGGACACCAAGCGCAAAGCTTCGGGAAATAAATCGCGCTCGTCATCGTGACCCAGTTGTTTGCCTGCTTTGGAGAAGGGGGGGCAGGGAACACCGCCTGCGAGCAGTTCAATTCCACGCCATTGATTGGCCGAGAAATGACGGAGATCACCTTCCACCACTTCCCATTGGGGGCGATTGAGTCGCAAGGTTTGGCATGCCGGTGCTTCGATTTCGACCAAGCAAGAATGGTCAAACCCAGCCTGTTCCAACCCCAGTGCTTGACCGCCTGCGCCAGCACAAATTTCGATGGAGTTGAATGTCATTGGGTTGGCCTCGTGAGATTTTTGAAAAACTGGTTAAGTATACAGTGGTGTTGGTCATTCAAGATGCTGGTGCTATGGGCTTTATGGCGTCTTTAGGTAAATCCGTGTCCGGGGGAAAGTTTTGATCATGGTTTTGAGAGGCGCTAAATACGCGCCAATTGCTTGGCCAGCTTGCCGCCTATCTGGCGTAGATAACCCACATTGCCAATTTGCGATTACCCGCAGAGCCTATGGATAGTGTTCGCGATGGCGCAGAAATTTTACTGACGATGCGTGGCAAAGTTCGCTGGGCGCTGTAGTCTTGTGTCGACAAAAATCGCGCCACCTTGTCATGGTAGACCTACCCATCCAGCATCTCAGACAACCCCGTTGCCTCAGGGTAGTGCGATCTTGGGCTTAAAGCGCCAGCCGAATCAGCCAAGCCACCAGTAAGAGCAGGGTGATGCTGGCGCTGTAAATCAACACCAGCCACAGCAAGCGCTGCCACCAAGGTGGCAGCGGCGTGGCCGGGTTCCATTGCGCGACGATGTTGGGCCAGCGACTCGGCTTGGGGTGCAGTTTTATCGGCTTCATGGGTTTCATGCGTGGTAGCCCTCGGCTTTGGTTTTGCCCCGAAAAACCCAGTACGACCAGCCCGTGTGCAGCAAAATCAAGGGCAGCACAATCGCAGTGCCCACCAACATAAACCACTGGCTGCTGCGGTCCGTGGCCGCG
>JBIPME010000429.1:0-2733 GCA_044369275.1 Rhodoferax sp. | reverse complement strand
GCTCGGGGTTTTCGTCGGAAAACGGTGCATCGGTAACGCTGACGATGATGGTGCCGATTTGCTTTTCCTTGCCCTCGTCGTCTGTACCCATAACGGGCACCAGTGCGCGGGCCTCGGGTATTTGCTGGTCGGTCAGTATGTGGGGGAGGTAGAGCATCCAGCCTACGCCAGGGCGGTCTTTGAAGACCGACTCATAAAAGACGGGCTCTACTGAAACAAAAAGCGGATTCCATAGTTCGACGAACTTCAGAGCGGTGCTTAAAACTTTTGGGTATTGAAGAAAGTCAACAATCTCCGTTTCCAGGTGAACCAAACTTGGCGCCTCGATTTCCCTGTAGAGCTGCCCCATTGTTGCACCCTCAGCACCTTCTTCCCCATTCCAAATTCCAATTGGTCGAAAGATGAAGTTGGACTTTTCATTGGAGAATTTCTTTCTAAGTACGGTTGCAATCGTCGTGCTGGGAGCATTCTCATTGAAGGCAGGATACAGAAACGCTTCTTCTTTTGTGTTGCCACCCAAGAACCATTCGGTTAGCTTTGGAGACAATTGGCGTAGATGCTGGCGAAGCGCAAACAGCTTGGTTAGATCATCTTCAAGATTAGGTGGGTTCGTCTGATCAATCTTGAAATGTGCCCGGAACATGATGCTAAGAGGAGGAGTTTTTTTCATGGGAAGTAACAGTGGGTGGTCTAGGAATGGCCACCAAGTTCTGCTTGCTAAGCGTAAGCATCATTTCATCAACTTGGTAAGCCCGCCATTGCGCGTGCTCGCGCCACGGTTGGCATGCCTGGGACAAAGCTGCCGTGGCCGTTATGCGCTATTCGACCCCTTTGGGCAGCCACAGCAGAAGTACCAATCTCAATGACAGGCGCAATGCGACAGCGTGCGCCCTGATGTTCACAAGTCTATGAAACGTGGCAGCAAATCTTGATCGACCAACCGAATTTCAATGGCGTTGGCAATTTTGACGTGCTCGGGGTTTTCGTCGGAAAACGGTGCATCGGTAACGCTGACGATGATGGTGCCGATTTGCTTTTCCTTGCCCTCGTCGTCTGTACCCATAACGGGCACCAATGCGCGGGCCTCGGGTATTTGTTGATCGGTCAGTATGTGGGGGAGGTAGAGCATCCAGCCTACGCCGGGGCGGTCTTTGAAAACGCTGTCGTAATACGTGGTCTCTAACAATCCGTATAACGGGTTAAATATTTTTACTGCGGATGCGAGCATCTCAGCTATCTGTTTCCAATTGCCAAGCCTAAAGTTATCTTTTGAGGATGTTACTGACATCTTGACGCTGCTTGCGACGCCATCTTGGCGATCAAAATAACTTGATATCGATGCACCTCGTGCTTGTTGCTCTTCTCCATTCCACAATGTGAAGCTCTTCACTGCGTCATTCCGTTTGGCACGCTCGTTTAGCACGTTAAGTGCCGAAGCGATTGGCCCGTTTTTATCGAAAACCGCATTTGTATATGAAGAATCTCGAATGCCTGTTGCAACAAACCACTTTACGTAATTAAGTAGGGGGTCAATAGTTTCAACTATGCCAAGTAGTTTATGAATTTTGTGTAGTTGGAATTCAAAAGAATTTTCATTAGGTTTAATTACCTTGTATCTGAATTCAAGTTGATGTGTTATGTTCGGATTCATGGCTGATATACAACTTCAATTTGAGGAGTGGCAACTTGTAAAATTTTTTGCATGTATCTATATGAAACAGGTTCCTGAAAATACCATTGCAGTTGAACGGGCGGTTTTGGTATAGCACATGCATTTTGACGCACAGCTTGATCCAACATACCTGCAAAAATTTCACTTTGAAACTTGTATTTAAATTCTCGAAACTCATTAAAAAATTGGTCGTAGCCCGCTTTCGCTTCCTTTAACAGGCACTCAGCCGACACGAAGCCATCAAAATCTACGTCATTAAGCTTCCACTCCATGATGAAAGTCGGCCCATTGGGCATCCCTGTAATACGAGCTTGGTAATCCACCCAGCTCTTGCGGACAGCGAAATTACGTTGGTACGGCACCCCCTTATCCGGCGGACACTCCTTGCACTTGGTACGCGATTGCGCAATCGACTCCGTGCGCAAAATTGGTACAGACTTCGCCTTTTCAGCCTCCTCTTGGCGCTTACGCGCCTGCTCTATCGCGGCCCCACCCGCTACCCCTACACCCGCAGCCACGCCAATACCCAGCGCAGCCAAAATGTGGGATACAGCAACCTCTACCAGTGGTACTGCCAATGCTGCCATCAACGATCTCCTTTCAATTTAAGTTTCAATATGGCGTCGATCTCATCGAGCCGTTGCTCCGGTGTTGCACCGGGTTTGCGCAAGTAGTAATCGACCAATTTGTCGTCATGAATGCCTGGGGCATCGGCAGACAAATACATCAGCCGCACAACATGTGGTGTGCTGGCAAACCCGATTCGGATGGCATAGTCATAGGCGGCCTGCATGCGTGCCAGCACCACCTTACGACCCAGCTGCGCCAGCATCTCAGGGCGATTGCGCAAAAAATCATCGCACACGCCCACCACAAATCCGCGCGTCTCACCCTGTTGCAGGGCCTGCCACTGCGCCTCATTGAGCTTTAGCATGGGGCCTCCCGATCCAAACACGCTGCCCTTCGTGCAGCAAATGCCACTCGTAAAAAGGGCCAAAAAATGCCTCACGCTGCGCTTCATCCAGCGTGTTGCCCAAATTAACCAGGACACGCGGGTCCCA
>JBIPME010000428.1:0-2740 GCA_044369275.1 Rhodoferax sp. | reverse complement strand
TAGCGCGTAAGGCTGCGGGTCTTGCGCCTGTGCGGCAGTCAAGCACACGGGCACGTAGACCACGCTGTAACTCAGCCCCAAGAGGCACTGGGGCAAGGCGTGAAATGCCAAGTAGGCATAGGGGGACGTAAAGTCCAAGTAAAAGGTAATTTGCTTCATATTTGCTTCATTAGTGGGCTTCTTTGGCTGTGCGTGGTGCACAAGCCTAACCGAACTACGGAGCCAACGGCCTGACCAACGATCGCACCAACAGTATGCGCAACACTCCACTCCCAACGCAGAACGCCTAAGCGGCAGCGCTTTGGGGTGGCGCTTTGGGCAGCACCAAGGTGAACTGGACCACACCCGAGCTGTCGGCTTTCATGACCAAGTCCCCGCCATGGGCGCGGGCGATTTCTCTGGAGACGCTCAGGCCCAGGCCCACACCCTCTATGGTGCGGCTGTGGGCAGAGTCGACCCGGAAAAAACGCTCAAACACACGCGCATGCAAAGCCGCTGGAATGCCGTAAGAGGCGTTGGTGACGTGGATTTGCACTTCTTTGGCGGTGTGCGAGGTGCTGAAATGAATCCAGCCCGGTGTGGTGTTGTATTTGATAGCGTTGCTGATGAGGTTGTGCAGCACTTGGCGCAGCAAACTGGCCTCGCCCAAAATAACAAAGCCGATGTGCACGTCGCCACTCACCGGAATATGCGGGGCCAACATGCGGGTGTCTTCGAGCAGGTCTTCTAGCATGCTGGACAAATCCAAAGGAGTGCTGGCAATGGCCAGCTTGCCAGCGTCGGCTTGGGAGAGCAGCAGCAATTTTTGCGAAATGGTGGTCAAGCGGCGAACCTCGTCAAGAATGCTGGCCAAATTGGCCTGCATGTCCGAGCCGTCTTGCGCCTCGTCAATCGCCCGCTCTAATTGGCCCTGCACGATGGCCAGCGGCGTTTTTAACTCGTGGGCCGCATCGGCCGAAAAGCGATGGGCTTGGTTGAAACTGCGCTCAAGGCGCTCCAACATTTGGTTGAATACGTCGATAAGTTCGGCAAACTCCAGGTCCTCGCCCTTGGAGGCAATGCGGTAATGCAGCCCCTCTGCCGTAATCCGGTGGGCGGCTTGGGTGAGTTTGTCCACAGGCCCGAGGGCACGCCCAGCGAAAAACCAACTGCCCGCACCAATGAGCACCAGCGCCAAGGGCAGCGCCAGCAAGAAGGCATTGCGTATGGCGTCCATGTCGGTGTTGATCACGCGGGCGTTGATGGCAATCGCAATGCGCACCCGGTCGTTGGCTGCCAAGCCCACACGCCATGATTGCCCGCCTTGCGAAATGACGCTCACCGAAGAAGAGCTGGTCGTGGCCCCCGCGCCCACGTTCGGGCCAATGGTGGCCATGTCGCTCAGTTTGGGCCATGCAAAAGTGTCTGAGTTCAACACAGCGGGCCAATGGGCCGAGCGGAAGATGGGGATTTTTTTCTCAGACTCGACCAAGAGCAACAAATCTTGGGGGTTGCGCATGTCCATGTTCAAGACCAGTTGGCTCTCGGTCGCACTGAGCAAGCCCGCGGCGAACTGCCAGCCGTCGGTGTCACGGATGCGGGCAACCTGGCGCTCGGCGCGTGCGCGCAGCTCAGCATCGAGTTTTTCAACTTGCAAGGAATGGATCAGCCACAAACTGACCAAACCAAACACCGCCAAAACCAAGCCTGAGATAAAGGCCGACAACAGCGCCAAACGCCAGCGAAAAGAGTGGATCATGAAGGGAGACAAAAGGGGCGGAAAAATGGGAAAAAAATGGGGGGGGTCAGATGAGTTTGCGAAAGCGGTAGCCCACGCCACGCACGCTTTCAATCGGCGATTCGCCCTGCGCATCTGCGCCGATGGAGATCATTTTTTTGCGAATGCGTTGAATGCACACGTCCACCACATTGGTGCTGGGGTCGAAGTCGTAATCCCACACGTGCTCCAAAATTTGCGTGCGCGTAAACACCCTGCCGGGCGAGCGCATGAGGTACTCGATCAAATTAAACTCCCGGCCACTGAGGTCCACGCTTTGGCCGTACCACGTAACCTCTCTGGCGATGCGGTCCAAGCGCAGCTCCCCCACCGCCAAAATGTTTTGGCGCTCGCCAGAGACGCGCCGCAACAGGGCTTGGATGCGGGCAATCAACTCCTCTACAAAAAACGGTTTGGCCAAGTAATCGTCCGCGCCCAAACTCAGGCCTTCTAGGCGGTCGTCTAACTCGTTGCGGGCGGTTAGCAAAATAATCGGGGTGGCATTGCCCGACTTGCGCAGCCCTTTCAAAATCGACAGGCCATCGCGCCCTGGCAGCATGATGTCCAACACGATCACGTCGTAACTCCCCACCGTAGCGCGGTCGTAGCCATCAATGCCGTTGTCGCAATGTTCCACGGTAAAGCCCTGCTCTTTGAACCCCGCGCAAACGAAGCTGGCAATTTTTTTCTCGTCCTCAACCAGCAATATCTTCATCAACAATCCTTTGAATTTCCTCTGAACTTATTTTTGAACTTGTTTCTTAACTTATTTCTTAACTTGCCTCTGAAATTGCCTATGAAATTGCCTATGAAATTGCCTATGAAATTGCCTATGAAATTGCCTATGAAATTTTTTCATTTTTCAATTTTATTTTTTCGCTTTATTTTTAACTTCGCATTGAACTTCGCATTTGGCTTTGTTTTCGGCTTTAGTTTGGGCCTTACTTTTAAATGTTATTCAAATTGCTTTTTCAAGCGAGACCT
>JBIPME010000051.1:0-8476 GCA_044369275.1 Rhodoferax sp. | reverse complement strand
GCAATCTACAGGCGGTTTCACGGACTGCCTTTTGCAACACGGCGCGGCCAGCGTGGTGGGCGTGGACGTGGGCAGTGCGCAGCTGCACCCTAGCTTGCGCAGTGACCCCCGGGTTTTGTGCGTGGAAAAGGTCAATGCCCGCAGCCTGTGCGCCGCGGATTTGGAGCGCGCTTACGAAGACAGCACCAGTGCCAATGGCCTGTTTGAGGAAGAAGAAGAGGATGAGGAAGATGAAGAGGGTGCGCCTGCGCCCCACCTTGCGCACGCAGATGCGCCAAGGGCAGCGCCGGAGTTGCTGGCTGAAGCTGCATTGGAATCTGGGCCTGAATTTGCACCCGCATTCGACCTGATCGTGGCCGACCTCTCATTCATTTCGCAAACCTTGGTGCTGCCTGCGGTGGTGCCCATGCTCAAACCCGGCGGCACGCTGCTGACTTTGGTGAAGCCGCAATTCGAGCTGCAGCCGGGCCAAGTGGGCAAAGGCGGCATTGTCAAAGACCCAGCGCTGTACGCGATTGTGGAGGCGCGTTTGCGCACGGCCTGCCAAGATTTGGGGCTCACCGTGACGGCTTGGTTTGACTCGCCCATTCAAGGGGGCGATGGCAACCACGAGTACTTTATTTGCGCCACCCATGCGCCCACAGCGAGTCGCCCGTAAACGCAGCGGCTTGGTTGACGACATCCGTTCAAACATCTATTCAATATTCGCTACACAGGGAGGAACCATGCAAAAAACGCCGATCAGTCTCGAATTCTTTCCGACCAAGTCGCACGACGCTGCCCTCAAAATGCGGGCGGTTCGCCAACAGTTACAGCCTTTGCAAGCGGCTTTTTGCTCTGTGACCCACGGCGCAGGGGGCAGCACGCAAGAGGGCACGCTCCAAACCTTGCAAGACTTGTTGGATGAGGGGGTTGACGCTGCCTCGCACTTCTCCTGCATTGGGGTCACCAAAACCTCGGTGCGCGACCAATTGCAACGGCTCAAAACCATGGGCGTGCGCCGCATTGTGGCGTTGCGTGGCGACTTGCCCAAGGGCTACAACGCCCAAGGGGAATTCCAATACGCCAGCGACCTGGTGGCTTTCATTCGTGCGGAAACGGGCGACTACTTCAACATTGTGGTGGCAGCCTACCCTGAGACGCATCCCCAAGCGCTATCGCCCAGCGCCGACCTACAGGCCTTTGTAGACAAAGTCCGGGCCGGGGCCAATGCCGCCATCACCCAATACTTCTTCAATCCCGATACTTTTTTGCGCTTTCGCGATGAGGTCCATGCGCACGGGCTGACGGTGCCCATCATCCCCGGCATCATGCCCATTACCAATGTGAGCCAACTGCTGCGCTTCTCGGATGCCTGCGGTACTGAAATACCCCGTTGGATTCGGTTGCGGCTGCAATCCATGCAAAGCGACCAGGCCGCGCTAGAGGCTTTTGGGCTCGATGTGGTGACCCAATTGTGCGAGCGGCTGATCGCATCGGGCGTGCCCGCGCTGCACTTCTACACCATGAACCAAAGCAAGCCCACGTTGGCTTTGTGCAAACGGCTGGGATTGGGCGCGGCAGTCCCCCAGGCGGAGCTAACCGCCTGATTCAAGCGTAAATGCGGCGTGTTGGTCTTGCCGCAACAAGGTCACCAACTGCGGCAGGGCTGTTTTGAGTGCATCGCGCAGCGTGTACGGCGGATTGATGATGAACATGCCGCTGGCGGGCAATCCGGGGCGAACCACCTCGCCCTGCGCGTCCATTGAAAGCTTGCTGTTTTTGACGGTCAGTGTGGCGCTGAGCCAGCCCTTGCCATGCTTATTGGCCAAGGTTTTCAGTTTTTTGGGCACGTCATGCGCTTCTACCCGCGGAATAATGGGATACCACACCGCATACGTGCCTGTTGCAAAACGCCCCATTGCATCGGCGACCATGGACTGCACCCGCGCGTAATCGTGCTTGACCTCATAGCTCGGGTCGCACAGCACGAATGCACGGCGAGACGGGGGCGGTAAAAACTTTTTCAAGCCCTCAAACCCATCCTCACGCAACACCGTGACCTGGCGCGTAACGCCCAATTGGGCAATATTGGCCGTCAGTGTTTTGCTGTCCGTGGGGTGCAGCTCATACAGCTTAAGCTTGTCGCGCCCTTGCAGAAAACGCTGAATAATGAAGGGAGAGCCGGGATAAACCCCCCATTGACCCTTGGTATTGAAACTTGCCACCATCTCCACATACTCTTGCAGCAATGGCGCTAAGGGCGTATTAGGCATTGCCGCAGTGAGTTTTAAAAAACCATCGGCCGCTTCGGCACTGGTCTTGGCATAGTCCCCATCGAGGCGGTACAAACCGGCCCCCGCATGGGTGTCAAACACGTTCAGGGCCGTGTCTTTTTGCGTCATATGGCGCAAAATCGCCAGCAAAATGGCGTGCTTAAGGACATCGGCATGGTTGCCGGCATGGAAGGCGTGGCGATAACTAAACATAGGCCAATGGTACATGCTCCCATAAAAAAATCCCCACAAATTTCACTAATTTGTATAATGGAAGGCTTCGCAGCGAATTTGCAGCTCCGCGACGAAGATGCTCTTGCAGTGCGCTTCACGCGTACTTTGGGGCAGCCCCCACCTAAGAGATTCCCGCCACGCATACCCATGCACCGGTACAAGAAGGAACACCGACCGTGGAAAAGAGCCGCACGGAAATTAACCCCGTAGGTTAGTCAAACCAACTTTCTTTAGAAAGATTTTCATGTCAACTTTCAGCGCAAAACCTGCTGAGGTCGTACACGAATGGTTTGTGATTGACGCGACCGATAAGGTCCTCGGACGAGTAGCCAGCGAAGTTGCTCTCCGTTTACGCGGCAAACACAAGGCCATTTACACGCCTCACGTAGACACCGGCGATTTCATCATCGTCATCAATGCAGCCCACCTCCGCGTGACCGGAGCAAAGCCGCTTGATAAAGTGTATTACCGTCACTCTGGTTATCCAGGCGGTATTACTGCCACCAATTTCCGCGATATGCAAGCCAAGCACCCTGGTCGTGCGCTTGAAAAAGCGGTTAAAGGCATGTTGCCTAAAGGCCCATTGGGCTACGCAATGATTAAAAAGCTCAAGGTCTATGGCGGTGCAGAGCATCCGCATAGCGCCCAACAGCCGCAAGTTTTGGATATTCCTGGTATTTCTGCTAACGCAGTCAAAAGAGAGGCCGCCCAATGATCGGTGAATGGAACAACGGAACTGGCCGTCGTAAGTCCAGCGTCGCACGTGTCTTTTTGAAAAAAGGATCGGGCCAAATCGTTGTTAATGGCAAGGCTATTGACAAGTTTTTTGGTCGTGCAACCTCCATCATGATCTGCAAGCAGCCCCTGATGCTGACCAACCATGCCGAAACTTTTGACATCATGGTCAATGTTTCTGGCGGTGGCGAGTCTGGCCAAGCGGGTGCAACGCGCCACGGTATTACCCGTGCGTTGATTGATTACGATGCCACCCTCAAACCTATGCTCAGCCAAGCTGGCTTTGTGACCCGTGACGCCCGTGAAGTCGAGCGTAAAAAGGTCGGCTTCCACGGTGCTCGCCGCCGCAAGCAGTTCTCCAAACGCTAATTCACTTCGAAGCAAGCGACAAAGCCGTCCTGGCGCATACTGGGATGGCTTTTTTTTTAGGATTGGAATTTATGCGTTTTCGTTTACTTCGTCGCCGCTTAACGATTCGTGCGCCCAGTATGGCGGTGCGCAGTGATGTGCCTTGGCCCTTTCGATGGGTGATCGTGGCTGTGGTGTTTGGTTTTTGTGCTGCAATTGGCCTGTGGGCATTTGAGTTTGGCAAGGACATCGCAGGTTTGGAGCGTGGCTCTAAAGAAGAAATCCTTCGTTTGCGCGGTGAAGTTGGCAACTTAAAGAGCCAACTGGAAAAAACCACCAATGAGCGCGACACTGCGCAAAGCATTGCCAACACCGCCGACACCTTGGTTACAGCCGAGAAAGCATCGCAAGACAAATTGGTTCAACAAGTCAAGCAGCTTGAGGCTGACAACCGTTCATTGCGCGATGATTTGGGATTTTTTGAAAAACTTATCCCCTCTACGGGGACAGAGGGCGTTGCCATTCGCGGTTTGCAAGCAGAAATACTCAATGCCAAAGAGCTCAAGTGGCAAATTTTGGTCATTCAAGCAAATAAAAATGCCGCAGAGTTCAATGGCAATTTAGAATTGGTATTTACTGGAACCCTAAACTCAAAACCTTGGACGATGGCTTTGCCGGGAGGATTTCAGAAAATAAAAATTAAACAATATGGCAGGCTAGAAGGTGTTTTTCAAATGCCGACGCAAGTGGTTGTAAAAGGGGTTACTGCGCGCATACTGGATGGAAATTTGGTGCGTGCTTCGCAATCAACTAAGCTTTAACTTTTTAAGAGGTCCACTACATGTTCGACAGAAAAAAACAACCCTCCATTAAAAGCCTCATCGCCGATGGAAGCCAAATTACCGGAAATATTGTTTTTTCAGATGGTTTGCGTATTGAGGGCAACATCGTAGGCAACATCCAATCTCTTGAGGAGCAAGCCAGTATCCTCATGATTTCAGAGACGGGCGCTGTGGTGGGCGACATTGTGGCCGACCACATCACGATTAATGGCAGCGTCAAAGGAATGGTGCATGCGCGCACCATGCTAGAGCTGCAACCCAAAGCGCGTATCGAAGGCGATGTGCATTACGCAGCCCTGGAAATGCACCAAGGCGCACTCATCACTGGGCAGTTACGCCCTCTTCTTGAGGAAGAAAAACCCACACTCAAATTAGCGGCAAATAATCAATAGCCTTGACCGCAGCATATTTCCGATACCATCTGCGTTTATAACCACCTTACGATAGGAACCGCCATGAGCGCCCTTGCTACCAATGCCCCCCCGACCGAGATGCCCGCGCCCATCGTATTTACCGATAGCGCAGCCGCAAAAGTTGCCGATTTGATTGCTGAGGAGGGAAATCCCGACCTTAAGCTGCGTGTTTTTGTTCAGGGCGGGGGCTGTTCTGGTTTTCAATATGGTTTCACGTTCGATGAAATTACCAACGAAGACGACACCACCATGCAAAAAAATGGCGTGTCTTTGCTAATCGATGCTATGAGCTACCAATACCTTGTTGGTGCGGAGATTGACTACAAAGAAGACCTGCAAGGTGCGCAGTTTGTGATTAAAAATCCCAACGCAACCACTACCTGCGGTTGCGGTTCGTCATTTTCGACCTGATTCGACGGTCTTTGGGCCGCTTCGCTGGGTAACGCGTATCCAATCGAGCTACCCAGCCAATTGGGTTGCGTAATCAAGCGTAGTAAACCCCGCCTAAGATGCGATTGCCTTTGGCACCGGTAACGCAGGCCAAACTGGTGGTCTTTCGTGCCAGTGTTTGTTGGGCAAGCCATGCAAATGCCGTGGCTTCTACCTGTAAGGGGGGTAGCCCGAACGCTTCAGAACTGGCAATTTTTCGAGGGTGTACCAAGCTGGCGATGCGGTCGATTAAATGGCGGTTGAAGGCGCCTCCTCCGCAGACCACCAGCAGCGCGCTGTGTTGTGCGTAGTCTAAAAAGCTTTGTGCGCAGCAGCGTGCTGTGAGTTCCAGCAGGGTCGCTTGAACATCGCAAGTCGCAATGGCTTCAAACTTGGACAAATGCGCATTGAGCCATGGCATGTTGAACAGATCTCGCCCAGTGCTTTTGGGCGGAGCTTTTGCAAAAAAGGGCTCGGCTAGGAAGGCGCGTAACAAATCAGCATGAACCGTGCCGCTGGCAGCCCAATGCCCCGCATCGTCAAATGCCGCCCCAGTGTGTGCCATGCACCAAGCATCCATGAGTGCATTGCCTGGTCCACAGTCGAAACCAGTGAGTAGATTGTTGTCCGCCTGATGCCAAACCGTAATATTAGAAATCCCGCCTAGGTTGAGTACCGCACACACTTGGTCATTGACCCCAAAAAACGCCTGGTGAAACGGTGGCACTAAAGGGGCTCCCTGTCCCCCTGCGGCAAGGTCGCGACTGCGAAAGTCCGCTACCACGTCAATGCCGCAGATTTCTGCCAAGAGCGCCGGTTGATTGAGTTGCAGGGTGTAGCCTATGCCATCAAACTCACCTGGACGGTGCCGCACCGTTTGTCCGTGTGCACCGATAGCGCGTATTGCGCTAGGCGGCAATTGACAGCTTAGTAATAATTGCTGCACGACTGCGGCGTAAACTTTGACGAGGCCATTGGCTGCGAGAGCCGCGCGGTGCAGTTCGTTGTCGGTTTTGTAATTCAGCGCAAATAGCTCTTGCTTCAGATTGTTGGGCAGTGCCAGTGCGGCATACCCCAAAACACGGGGGCGCTGCGTAGAAAAGTCAACGACTACGCCGTCAACACCATCTAAAGAGGTTCCTGACATCAACCCCATGTATAACTGTGACAAATACAACTCCCATTGTGGTCACCTTATTCTACGGAGCTCAAACGCAATTCGGATGCGCAAGACAGCGACAAACGTACTTTTTTGGCTTTATCGTCAAACAGCGGTTTATACGCCGTAGCGATGCTGACCGGCTCGCTCTGTCGAATTAGGCTAAGCGGATCGCGGTGAACACCATTAACGCGGAATTCAAAATGCAAATGTGGCCCCGTGGCCCAGCCCGTAGCGCCAACTTGACCGACATAATTGCCTTGTTGCACGTTCTGTCCGGTGGCCACTTGAATTTGGCTTAAATGGGCGTACACCGTGCTGTGGTTATTCGGGTGTTTCACAACCACCATGTTGCCGTAGCCATTTTGCACCCCGGCGAATTCGACGACACCATCGGCTACCGTTCGAACCGGTGTTCCCGTAGATGCGGCATAGTCAACGCCCAAATGGGCGATCCATGTTTTTAAAATGGGGTGCTGGCGCATTTCGAAGCCGCTGCTAATGCGTGAAAACTCTAAGGGCGAGGTGAGGTAGGTGTGTTGTAAGTTTTGCCCTTCCAAAGTGTAGTAACCACTTTTTGTTAATGAATGGGTTGCCATGGTGGTATTTGCGGCTTCGCTCGGGTGCGGCTCTTGGAACCACATGGCTTGGTATGTTTTGCCAAGATTGGTGAATTCAGCGCTGAGGATGCGCCCCGAACGCAAAGGCTCGCCATCGCCTTCGAGGGTCTCGTACACCAAAGAAAAGTGATCGCCTTTTTGTAAGGCCCGATGAAATTCAATTTTGCTAGAAAAAATTTCTCCTAGTTGCAGTGCAACTGCATCGGGGATGCCTGCCGCGTCGGTGGCGGCAAACAAGGTACTGCTGATGGTTCCACTGGCGAGTTGTGTGCGGACACCCAATGGCAGCCCCTCTTGTTTTGATTGCCATCCGTCTGCTGTTTTCTCTACGGTAAGGCGTTGAAACATGCCATCGTCTAACGGGCTCCATCGCAACTGCAATTGAAGCAGCGCATGCTGTTCGTTGGTTTGCACACGCACACTGCGGCCTGCGTGCCCCCATAGTGCTTGCGCAGCCAGTGCATCGGTGCGTAGAAAATTGGCAGCCTCTGGATCTTGCACGTCTAATCGGCGCAAAAGGCTTTCAACGGTATCTGAAGTGCGCGTGAGGTCCGAGCGGTAAAAAGGTTGTTGCCACTGCGCCGCATCAGCCATGTTGGCTAGTTCAAATACTGATTCAGTAAGGCGCTGAAAATCCTGGTTTCTGTTGTCACCAACGCTGTCGCTCACTGCAAAAGTAGCACCTGTGCCACACAACAGCAGGACTGGTAAAACCAAGTACATGCTGCGCGGATAATAGCGCGCAAAGTTACGTAGATGGTTTGCGATTTTATGGAGCCCTAAGGAAATGTTGTTGTGCAAGATGCGCTCCTACAGTCTTTGGGCACATGGGGGGGTAGCCAACTGAGCCCCCTAAAATGGCTGTTAATGCAATCATTCATGCGAATTTGCAACGGCAAGTGTACCCATTTGCTGCTAAAAATATGTAATAAAACATTATGAATCAATCAGTTACCTCTCAAATTGAAATTCCAGAAACAATTCAAGAAGCTTTAGCCATAACCTTGCGTGGTTGTGAAGAGTTATTGCCCCAAGAAGAATGGGTCAAAAAACTTCTCCAATCGCATGCCAGTGGTGTGCCATTGCGCATCAAACTTGGGTTAGATCCCACGGCACCCGACATCCATCTGGGCCACACCGTTGTATTGAACAAAATGCGGCAGCTGCAAGATCTAGGGCATACCGTTATTTTTTTAATCGGCGACTTCACAAGCATGATCGGCGACCCAAGCGGTAGAAATTCTACGCGTCCGCCACTTAGCAAAGAACAGATCGAAGCGAATGCGCAAACCTACTACCAGCAAGCCAGCATGGTATTGGACCCTGCCAAAACGGAAATTCGCTACAACAGCGAGTGGAGTGATGCGCTAGGCGCACGCGGCATGATTCAGCTTGCCTCGCGTTACACCGTAGCGCGCATGATGGAACGCAATGATTTCCA
>JBIPME010000427.1:0-2747 GCA_044369275.1 Rhodoferax sp. | reverse complement strand
GCTGGAGAGCGTATGGGAGACTGCGTTGACAGTAACTCCATAAGCCGCTCTGTGGCACCTGCGGCGCGTAACAAGTCACCATAGACCTCGCCTAACACCGCGAAAGCGCTGGCCAAAATAATCACATACACCACCGTTTGCCCTAAATGGCCTGCGGTAATACGGCCTGCAACCACGGCCTGGGTGCCTTGGTACAGCCCCCACAGCAATGCCGCAGACGTTGTGATGATGATGAACGCCACCAGCACAGCCCGGGCGCGGCTGCGCCGCACAGCGGTGTCAAAAGCGGCGTTGGTTGCGGCATGGAAGCGCTGGGCCTCGCGTGACTCAGCGGTATAGCTTTGCACCACCGGTATGGCGTTAAGCACCTCGCCTGCGATGGCGCTGGAGTCGGCCACCCGGTCTTGGCTGGCCCGAGAAAGTTTGCGCACACGCCGACCAAACCACAAACTCGGCAGCACAACCAAAAGCAGTACCAAGGTCACCTGCGACATCACCACAGGATTGGTCCACACCAAAACAGCCAACGCCCCTAAGCCCATGACCAAATTGCGCAGCCCCATGGACAGCGAGGAGCCCACTACCGTTTGCACCAGGGTGGTGTCTGCAGACAAACGCGACAAAACCTCGCCGGTTTGGGTGGTCTCAAAAAACTCGGGGCTTTGCCGCAGAACATGCTGGTAAACCGCATTGCGCAGGTCCGCTGTGACGCGCTCTCCCAACCAGCTCACCATGTAAAAGCGTGCGGCTGAAAACAAACCCAGCGCCAAAGCAACCGAAAACAGGGCCGCAAAATGCTCTCGCATGGCCATCACTTGCGTGCCACGGTCGGCCTGTACCAGCCCGGTGTCAATCAGGCTGCGCAATGCAATGGGAAAAACCAAGGTGGTAATGGCAGCCATGACCAAAAACAGGAGCGCCAAGCCGATGCGTAGCCTGTAAGGCCGTAAAAAAGGCAGTAGCCCAGACAGCGATTGAGGGGTGCGGGCTTGTGCGCGTTGAGTGGTCATAAGAGGCAAAGTGGGGCACCCAAAGTAGGGCGTGAAAAGTGCTGCGTTGAAAGGAGTGTCTGATTAGGGTGCCTTTTTAAAGCGTTAAAGATAAGCTTGGCACTGGAAAATCGTCTGTCCGGTTAGGGTAAGTTAAAAGAAGTGTTAATGGGCTGCGGTCTGCATTGAATAATCCCTGACTAAAAAGTAATTTCCAAGAACATTGAATTAAAAACAAACCGTACAATAAAAATTATTGCGATAGATTTATATAATCGCGGATTCAATGCCCTGTGTGACGAGTGTGTTGCGCAGTTTTTTTAACGAACCCATTCTCAATCAATCATGCATCGTATTATGGCTGTCTTCGTTGGCTGCACCACTTATTTGCTCGCTGGGCTACTTATGCCCGTGATGGCGCAAGAGCTAGGCAAAGAACTGCGTATAGGCACATTCAAAAGTGTGCAAGGAACGGTGACCGTGCAAACGAAGCAAGCCAGTTCTTTCCCCGTGCCGGGCGATGCTTTGCTGTCGAATCAGCGCATCGTGACTGCACCGCAATCGGCGGCATCCTTGGTTTTAAGCGATGGAACCATGCTCGTCATCAGCCCCAATTCGTCCATCGACATGGCTTTTTACCAATATGACCCTGTCACCCAATCCGGCGGCATGTTGATTGACCTGCTCAGTGGCAGCTTGCGCGTGATCAGTGGCTGGCTGGGCAAGCTGCACCCAGACCAAGTGAAAGTCCGCTCCCCCAACGCCATTACGGGCGTACGTGGCACCGATTTCATCGTGCATGCACCATGATTGAGGGGGCGATTTTGTGGTTTGCGGTGCTCACAGCCGCCCTTTTTATGCCCAATGCGATGGACAGCGTGGTCTTGTTACCCTCTCAAAATGGGCAGGGTAGCGCGGTGATTGTGCAAACTGCAAAGGGCAATGAAGTGCTTTCACAAAGCTATGCCCAGTTGCGCATAGCCCCAGATGGGGCGCTTGCCGCCGAGCAGACCAATGCAGCCGAAGTGGTGCAACGCTACCCCGAACTTTTCTCCCTCAAGCCCCAAGACGAGATCAAGTATTTGTTGTATTTCAAAGCAGGCTCAACAGAACTCAGCCCCGAATCACAAGAGCAATTGCTAATTTTATTGGCGGAAATCAAAAACCGTATCGGTGGCGAGGCGGTGGTCATTGGTTATACCGACCGGGTAGGCAATGCCACCAGTAACGATGCGCTGTCCTTGCTACGCGCCAAGTCCATTGCAGCCATGTTGGTGGAGCGTGGCATTCCTGCGCAGCGGGTGCTTGCTGTGGGGCGCGGCGAACGCGAACCCATTGTGCCCACGCCAGCGCAAACGGATGAGCCACGCAACCGACGCGTTGAAGTTTTGGTGCGTTGATTTTTTTGTCAAGTCCCGTATGTGCATCAACCTGCGTCACACATAACGCAGGTTTTTTTTTCTTGCAAGCGCGCAGGATGCGCCGACGCAGGTCAGCCTGCGCCTGAGAGCCATGACAGCCTCGTCGATGCCGCTGGCCGGATGGAAAATGACGCTTGGCGGGGAAGATTTGGCATCGGTGTCAGCTTCGCCCGCACCTTCCTCTAACACCCCATCGACTACGGCACAATCCGCGTCATGTCTTGGTTGAAAACCCCTGAATCCCGCATCCGCATCGCCTCGTGGTTGATGTGGGTCACACCAGCCTTGTGGTCGGTCAATTACATCGTGGCGCGCAGTGCACCGGGGGTGGCCGAGC
>JBIPME010000426.1:0-2753 GCA_044369275.1 Rhodoferax sp. | reverse complement strand
TTGGATGCCCAAGGCAAGCCCCAGCTCGGGTCTTTGGCGGGCGTGAGCAAGGGGCTTTTGGCCCAGGGGCATGCCATTGGCAACCACAGCCTGACGCACGCGCAACTGAGCAAGCGCGCTGGCGCGGATCTGGAAAAAGAAATTTTAGGCACCGATGCACTGCTCAAAGCCGTGGACGGCCAGCGCTCCAGCCTGTTTCGCTTTCCGTACGGTGCGCACAATGCCGAGGGCTTGCGTTTGGTGGCGAATGCGCAGCTGCAGTCGATTATGTGGAACATCGACTCCATGGACTGGGCCGACCCCGTGCCCAACTCGATTGCGCAGCGGGTGCTCCAAACGGTGGAAAAAGAGGGCCGTGGCATTGTTTTGTTCCACGACATTCACGAGCGCACCGTCAAAGCCTTGCCCTTGGTTTTAGAGCGCCTGCGCGCCGAGGGCTACCAGTTTGCGGGCTGGGATGGCAAAGCCTTTACCTACAAACAGTCGTCCACCGCCGTCGCCCGCGAGGCCACGCCGCTCACGGCCAACCAAGGCTACACCGACTCTTGGGCGATTGTGGTGGGCATTAACGACTACGCGAAATGGCCCAAGCTGCACTATGCGGTGCGCGATGCGCAATCCATGCGCGAGGCCTTGATTCAGAACCTGGGCTTTGCGCCCGACCACGTTATTTCACTGGAAAACAAAGACGCCACGCGCCACGGCTTGCTCAGTGCGTTCCACGACAAGCTGGTGCACAGCGGCATGAAAAAGAACGACCGCCTGCTGGTCTTCTTTGCCGGACACGGGGCCACCCAGCGCCTGAGCTCGGGGCGGGATTTGGGCTACATCATTCCCGTAGATTCTGACCCCGCGCAGATGGCCACCGACGCCATTCCCATGACCGAGTTGCAAAACATCGCGGAGAACATCACCGCCAAGCACGCGCTCTTCATCATGGACGCCTGCTACAGCGGGCTGGGCTTGACGCGCGGCGGCGGTGCATCCAACTTTTTGCGTGACAACGCCAAACGCATTGGCCGCCAAATGCTGACCGCAGGCGGTGCCGACCAACTCGTGGCCGATGGCGGGCCCAACGGGCATTCCGTATTCACCTGGGCACTGCTCCAAGGCTTGGGGGGCAAGGCCGATTTCAATGGCGACGGCATCATCACCGCAACCGAGTTGGCCGCCTACGTGAGCCCCGCGGTGGCGGCGGTGTCGCCCCAAACCCCAGCCTTTGGCAGCCTGCCCGGCTCGCAAGGCGGGGACTTTGTTTTCACCCTGCCTGTGACAGAAGAATTCATCAGCGCGCAAACCGCGCAACTGCCCACGGATGCGATTGCCTTGAACGGCAAACTCGATGCCAGTAAACCCGCAGTGGCCCCGCCACCCCTGGCCAACCAACCCATGCAACTGCCGGCAACCACCACCGTGGTCATTAAAAATCTGCAAGGCGCAGACCAAAAAATCGTCACCTCTGCCGCCGTGCCCGCGAGCACCCGCCAACTCGCGCAACGCGCCAACGACCGCGGCCTGTTGCTGTTCAAAGAAAAACGCTACGCCCAAGCCGAAGCGCAATTCACCGAAGCCCTCAAACTGCGCCCCGACTTTTCGCTGGCGGCCAACAACCTGGGCTTTGTGCTCTACCGCCAAGACAAATTCAAAGAAGCCGCCCGCTGGTTTGAAAACACCCTGCGCCTAGACCCCTCCCGCGCAGTCGCCCACCTCAACCTGGGCGACGCACTGTTCAAAGCAGGCGAGGGCGACAACGCCAAAAAAGCGTACACAACCTACCTGGAGCTAGCCCCCCAAGGGGCTGGCGCGGGCTATGCGCGCCAGCAGGTGGAGAGGTTGTAAAAGGGTGAAGGGTGAGAACGGTTGAGAAAGGGTGAGTGAAGGGTTGCTAAAGAACTTTTTTGCGCTTTGGTCGCGACGGGCCGCCTACGTTAGCTTGGCCGTGGCGTAACGTTGGTTGCCTGTTTTTGATCGAATTCAAAAGTAATTCGCAAATTGTAGGGCGTCCCATTGCGCTATTTCGCACGCCGATTTCTTCCCAAAAATAATGCAACCAAGGGCCAAATGGGCCATTGTTTGGCCAGCCAGATGAGCCATTTCATGCGGCGGGGGAATATGGCCACAGCTTCTTGGGTTTGAATGGCTTGGGCAATGCGGGCCACGGCGTGCGCCTCGGACATGAGAAAGGGTTTGCTGCGGGCGTCGCCGTTGTTCAGTTGGCGCAGGCGTTGGGTGTCGATGTAGCCTGGAACAATCGCTGTGACCGCAATTCCGAGGGGTTGAAGGGCGGTACGGTAGGCTTCGCAGACCGTTAAAACCGATCGTTTGGTGGCACTGTAGGCGGACGCACCCGGGTAGTCGGGCATGAGGCCTGCAATGGACGAGACTGCGACCAGGTGGCCGTGCCCTTGGGCCAGCATGCGGGCACCGGCCGACTCGAATGCGTTCACCAATGCGCTGATGTTGGTGCTGAGCATGGCCATAGCGCTTTGCGCATCCAGCAGGTGGGAGCGTGTGTTGTAGTAGACCCCGGCAGTCACGATCAAGATGTCGATGCGCGCAATCGTCTCTAGCAGTGTTTTCAGTGGCGGGGTATGGGTGATGTCGATGGCGACGATGTGGGCCTGTGTAACCTGCGCCAAGTCGCTTTGTCGCAGTGCGTCTACATTGCGCGCACACAGCCAAACATGGTGGCCTTGCGCCAAGTAGTGCCGAGCCAGTGCCAGCCCTAGGCCTTGGCTTGCGCCCAAGATAAC
>JBIPME010000425.1:0-2756 GCA_044369275.1 Rhodoferax sp. | reverse complement strand
GCAAGTGCTGCAGCGGCCAAAGTGGCGGCTGCAGAAGATTTGGCACGGGCCAACGACTTGGGCGAACGCAGACGTAAGGCTGAGGCTGAAGCGGCCGCCATTCGCAGCATGATGGCCTCGCCGCAAAAAGCCATGGTGGCTAAAAAACCGGTCGTGCCACCCAAGCCTGTTGTGGCAGACCCCAAAGCCGGTATTAAAGGCACGTTGCACAAGCCTGCAACAACGACTGCGACGACGGCCAATGCCAAGCCAGCCAAGACGGGGCCCGCTGGTGCAGCGAATGCCACGCCCGCTGCGGGTGCTGGCAAAGAAGTGAAGTCCGCCAAGCTCTCTAGCAGCTGGGCAGGTGAAGCCGGTAAGAAAAAAGAATTGAAGACCCGTGGCGACACAGGGGCGGGTGCTGGGCGCTCTACCAATTGGCGCAGTGGGCCGCGTGCCCGCAAAGGCAATGACAGAGACGACAGGTCTAACCAGTCCGCCGCACCTACTGAGTCGCGTGTGATTGAAGTCCATGTGCCAGAGACCATTACGGTGGCGGAATTGGCCCACAAAATGGCCATCAAAGCCTCCGAAGTGATCAAGCAGCTCATGAAATTGGGGCAAATGGTCACGATCAACCAGCCTTTGGACCAAGATACCGCGATGATCGTGGTTGAAGAGTTGGGGCATAAAGCAGTCGTTGCTGCTTTGGACGATCCAGAAGCCTTTACGAACGAAGACGCCTTAGGCCAAGAGGCAGAGTTGTTGCCGCGTGCGCCCGTGGTGACCGTGATGGGCCACGTTGACCACGGTAAAACCTCGTTGCTGGATTACATTCGCCGTGCCAAAGTGGCCTCGGGTGAAGCCGGTGGTATTACCCAGCACATTGGTGCCTACCACGTAGAAACGCCACGCGGCATGGGTTCGTTTTTGGACACACCGGGACATGAAGCGTTTACCGCCATGCGTGCACGGGGTGCTAAAGCGACAGATATTGTGATTTTGGTGGTGGCGGCTGACGATGGTGTTATGCCCCAAACCAAAGAAGCCATTAAACACGCCAAAGCCGCAGGCGTGCCGATTGTGGTGGCCATCAATAAAATTGACAAACCCGACTCCAATACCGAGCGCGTGAAAAATGAGCTGGTAGTAGAAGAAGTTGTGCCCGAAGAGTTCGGGGGCGATTCACCCTTTGTCTCTGTATCGGCCAAAACGGGCCAAGGTATTGACGCCTTGCTGGAGCAAGTGTTGTTGCAAGCCGAAGTGCTGGAGCTCAAAGCCCCCGTGGCTGCCATGGCCAAAGGTTTGGTCATTGAAGCCAAGCTCGACAAAGGCCGTGGCCCTGTGGCTACCGTTTTGGTTCAGTCGGGCACCTTGAAAACGGGCGATGTGGTTTTGGCAGGCCAGACTTATGGCCGTGTGCGGGCCATGTTGGACGAAAACGGCAAGCCCATTAAAACGGCGGGCCCGTCGATCCCCGTTGAAATCCAAGGTTTGACCGAAGTTCCGCAAGCGGGTGATGAATTCATGGTCTTGTCCGACGAACGCCGGGCACGCGAAATCGCCACCTACCGCGCCGGTAAATTCCGCAATACCAAGCTGGCTAAGCAACAAGCGGCCAAGTTGGAAAACATGTTTACGGACCTGTCTTCTGGCGACGTCAAGATGCTGCCTATCATCGTCAAGGCCGATGTACAAGGCTCCCAAGAGGCCTTGGCACAGTCCTTGTTGAAGCTCTCCACGGAAGAGGTCAAAGTGCAAATGGTGTACGCAGCCGTCGGTGGTATTAGCGAGTCCGATATTAATTTGGCCATTGCGTCCAAAGCCATCGTCATTGGATTCAACACCCGCGCTGATGCCGGTGCACGCAAACTGGCCGAAGGCAGCGGTGTCGATATCCGCTACTACAACATCATTTACGATGCGGTCGATGAGCTAAAGGCCGCGATGTCGGGCATGTTGGCACCGGAAAAACGCGAAGAAGTGATTGGAACTGCCGAAATTCGCAATGTTTTCGTGGCTTCGAAAATCGGTACGGTGGCCGGTTGTATGGTTACCAGTGGCAGCGTCAACCGCAATGCCCACTTCCGTTTACTGCGCAACAACATCGTTATTTACACGGGAGAGCTGGATTCGCTCAAACGTATGAAAGACGATGTGCGCGAGGTGAAGGAAGGTTTTGAGTGCGGTATCAAACTCAAAAACTACAACGACATCTCTGAGGGTGATCAACTCGAGTTCTTTGAAGTGAAGGAAATTGCCCGCACGCTGTAAGAACTACAGCCCAGAGCAAGACTATGGCACGTAAAAAGTCCACCACACCCAACCGCAGCTTTCGCGTAGCGGATCAGATCCAGCGGGATTTGACCGAGCTGATTGCGCGCGAACTCAAAGACCCACGCGTTGGGATGGTGACCATCCAAGCCGTGGAGGTCACCCCCGACTACGCGCATGCCAAAGTGTTCTTCAGTTTGCTCGTCGGAGACCCCGTGCAAACGGGCGAAGGCCTGAACCAAGCGGCAGGATTTTTACGTGCAGGTCTGTTCAAACGATTGCACATCCACACCGTGCCGACCTTGCATTTCGTATTTGACCGCACCACGGAGCGCGCCGCAGACATGAACGCCTTGATTGCCAAGGCCGTCTCATCTCGGGCCACAGAGGAGTAGAACCATGAACACCGCCGGACCGCTCCAAGGTGTGAAGGCCCCCTTGGGGGGCAGCGATGTACACGAAGTGACAAAGCGTGGGGGTGAATCTTTCACCGCCGGACCGCT
>JBIPME010000424.1:0-2759 GCA_044369275.1 Rhodoferax sp. | reverse complement strand
CTGTTTGCGACCGTTCCCCACTGGTTTTTTCGTCGTATCTTGGGGTTAACCCCAGCATCTTTTTGATTCAAATCATTTATTATTCATTCATCCCGCAAAAGCGGCTTGTACTTCATTTTGATTAAAGATATTCGTCCATGGCATCGGTTCAGCTTCGTCAAGTCCAAAAATCATATGATGGAAAAAACAAGGTCATCCACGGCATTGATCTAGAGATCCAGCATGGGGAGTTCGTGGTCTTCGTGGGGCCGTCCGGTTGCGGCAAATCCACTTTGCTGCGCATGATCGCCGGGCTCGAGAGCATCACCGATGGCGATGTGATGATCGACGGCAAGCGTGTCAACGATGAGCCGCCACGCAACCGCGACATCGCCATGGTGTTCCAAGATTACGCGCTGTATCCGCACAAGAGCCTGTTTGACAACATGGCCTTTGGCCTGCGCCTGCGCAAAACCCCCGAAGCAGAAATCAAGCGCCGCGTGATGGACGCCGCACGTTTGCTGCGCATTGACCACATGTTGGAGCGCAAGCCCGCAGCCCTGTCGGGTGGGCAGCGCCAGCGCGTGGCGATTGGCCGCGCCATCGTGCGCCAGCCCAAGGTGTTTTTGTTTGACGAGCCGCTGTCCAACCTGGACGCGCAACTGCGCAACGAAATGCGCAGCGAAATCAAGAAGCTTCACCAGCGCTTGGGGGCCACCATCATTTACGTGACGCACGACCAGGTCGAAGCCATGACCTTGGCCGACCGCATCGCCGTGCTCAGTGGTGGCCACAAGATGCAATACGCCAGCCCCGATGAAATTTACAACCACCCGGCTGCCCAGTTTGTCGCCGGCTTCACTGGCAGCCCTCCGATGAATCTGGTGAATTGCCAGGTCAACGCCTTGGGTGCTGATTTGGGGCAGGGTGCCCACATCGCTTTGCCACTGGACTTGCTGGCGCGCGCGGCCAGTGTGCCCGCGCACGTGTTCGGCATACGTCCGGAGAACGTGGCGCTGGCTCCCAGGTGGGTGCCTGGAGAGGTGGCTGTGCAGGCCAAAGTGGTCATCAGCGAGCCATTGGGGGCTGAGACCCTGGTGACTTTCCAGGTCGGGCAGGTGGAGCTGGTGGCCCGGTGCGCGGCCAGTTTCAAGGCCCCAGCCGGTGCCGCCCAAACCCTTTACCTCGACCCGCAGGCTATGCACTTGTTTAACCAGTCCTCGGGCCAGGCGCTTTGAAGCCGCGTGAGGCCTTTTGCTTTTTGTCAGTTCCTTTCATTTCAACCTCTAGGAGACATCCATGAAGAAGCGTCATGCCATGAAACTGGCCGTTGTGGCCCTGGCCAGCACATTGGCCACCGGTGCCGTTTGGGCCCAGCAAACCACTTTGCGTGTGTTTGTTGGCCCTAACCAGCGCCCCGACCTGCAAGCCAAGTTGTTTGAGCAGTACAACAAAGCCAATCCGGGTGTGAAGGTTGAAGTTGAAACAGGCGGTGCCACTTCGGAGTTGCAGCGCCAGTATTTGTCTACCGTGCTCAACGCCAAGGACTCGGCCATCGATCTGTTTTTGATCGACATCGTCAACCCGGCGCAATACGCCTCCAAAGGCTGGATTGAGCCCTTGGACAAATACGTCGGTGGCCCTGCAGCCCTGAAAAACGACTACTTGCCGGTGTACCAAACCGCCAACGTGATCGGCGGCAAGGTCTATGCCATGCCCAGCCAGGGCGATGCGATGTTCATGTACTACCGCAAAGACCTGCTGACCAAACACGGCGTGGCCGAGCCCAAAACTTGGAACGAACTGGCTGCTGCGGCCAAGAAAATCATGGCCGCCGAAAACACCCCCAACTTGCAGGGCCTGTCCATCCAGGGCGCACCCATTGAAGGCGCGGTCTGCACCTTCTTGTTGCCCTACTGGGGCCAGGGCAAGCAATTCAACGACGCAGCGGGCAAGCTGACGCTGGACAAAGCTGCGGCGGTCAAGGGCCTGCAAAGCTGGTTGACCATGGTCGACCAGGGCGTGATCAAGAAGAACGTGGCCGAGGTCACCACCCCCGTCACCGTGAACGAGTTCAAAGCGGGCCAAGCCGTGTTCGCGATCAACTGGGGCTTTGCCTTTGACCGCTTCAAGGACGACGCCGACTCCAAGGTCAAGGGCAACGTGGGCGTGATGCCACTGCCCGCCATGACCGGTGGCAAATCGGCCACCTGCATGGGCGGCTGGCAGTGGGCTATGAACGCTTACGGCAAGAACAAGGACGCCGCGGGCAAGCTGATCCAGTTCTTGTCATCTAAAGAGGCCAGCGCCTTCATCGCCCGCGAAGGCTCGATCCTGCCCGTGTTCCAGAGCGTGTACAGCGATGCTGCCGTGAACAAGGCCGTGCCTTGGTTTAAGGACGCCTTGCCCGTGGTGCTGGGCGCACAAAGCCGCCCCATGGTGGAGGACTACGGCCAGGTGTCGGACATCATCCGCACCACCACCAGCGCCATTTTGGCCCGCACCAAAACCCCCGAAGCGGGCGTGGACGAGATTGCTGCCCGCGTGGGCCGTCTGATGCGTTGATAGCACATTCGTTGCGTTGACTCCGGGCGGGCCCTGCGGGGCCCGCCCTTACTTGAAGAGACCTGTGAACCAGACCATGTTGTCCAAATTCCGAGATCCGACTGAAAAAACGCTGGCCGTGATGCTGCTGGCACCTGCATTTTTGCTCCTGCTGATGATTGTGGTCTACCCGATTGGCAAACTGATTTACAACAGTTTGTTCGACGTGGACAAAA
>JBIPME010000423.1:0-2762 GCA_044369275.1 Rhodoferax sp. | reverse complement strand
CTATTTTTTCACCAACTTTTTGCAGGAGAACCACTATGGATATCAAGCTCAAACCAGTTAGCCTCCCCCTGGTCACGCCGCCCAACACCACCTTGCGCCCTGCAACCACGCCATTGGCGGACATTGGGGTGAGTGGTTTTGCCGATGAGTTTAAAAAGCAACTGCGCACCATCAGTGCGGCACAAAACGAGGGCTCCCGACTCCAGCGCGAGGTGCAAATGGAAAACCCCAGCGTCAGCTTAGAAGAAACCATGGTTGCGATGCAAAAGTCGCAAATCGGTTTCCAATCGGCCTTGCATGTGCGCAACCGCATGGTACAAGCCTATACCGACATCATGAATATGCAGGTCTAGGCTGGGAACCAATGCAACTAATGCAACTAATGCATCCAATGCAATTAATGCACCCAAGACTTCCCAAAAAGCTGCCTATCCACCTCCGACAACCACGGCTCGGTCAAGTCTCGGATTTGCGCATCGTTGTGCAAAATCCGCTGCATGATTTGGGCCTTTTCTGCACGCGCTGAGGCATCCAAACTCGCGTTGCGTGCGCAACTGCGCAGCTGTGCAATTAGCACCGCACACACGCCCTCAAAACGCACCACGGCGTCCCAGTCTTGGACCTTGGCTGCATCCAACATCTGCGCACTGCTGTCCTCAATGGCACGGTAAAAATTGAGTAACTGTACTGCCATAGCTTTCTCCTTTGTTGCACTGGAACGCATTGCTAAAAAGCCCTTTTGATCTCTGGCTGCCCGCCTAATTGGCCTGCGCCACATCGTCCCTAATTTGCTTCCAGCCGCTTACCACCGGCTCCAAGACCTGCGTGACCTCGTCCAAAGCGGCCACATCGTTTTGCAAATTGGCGTCAATCAGCCGCTTGACGCAATACTCGTACAGGCGGTTCAGGTTGTGCGCAATCTCGCCGCCCTTCTCCAAGTCCAGCGGTGCGCGCAAGCCCTCTTCCAAAATACTGATGGCGTTGCCAATGTGTTTGCACTTGCCCGGAACATCGCCTGCTTGCAGGGTGAGCTTGGCGCTGCCAATGGAGCGGGCTAAGGCGTCAAACAACAAAGTGACCAACTGGTGGGGGTCGGCCATCTCCACACTAGACTCAATACTGACACGCTTGTAAGCTGCGGCCGAGCGCGAGGCCATGGGACTAAACATAATGCAAACTCCTTGCGTTCTTGCTTCAACTTGGACTTCAGCACTGACTTCAGCGCTGCGCCTCATCGTTCAACTGTTGCATTAGTTATCGACGTTTGGGGCTGCAACTAAAGTGCTAAAACCCCGCCCCTGTGGTCTAAACCATCTACGCTATCTACGCTATCCAAGGCATCTACGCCAAAAAGCCGCCCACCCGTGCCAGCCGCTTTACAACGACCAACACGCGTTAAGCGGCCCTTACTTCTGTGCACGCGAGGCTTGCCGTGCCCGTCCTTCAAACTGCCCGCAAGCGTGTGCGCCACGCCCTTGGCCCGCAGCTGCGGCTGCGGCTATGGCTTACTTGTTCCACTGCGCGGTTTGCTGTGTCAAAAAGCTACCTATGGTGTTGTATCTATCCACATTGGAGCCCAAGCTGCTGTATTGCCTGCGCAAACGCGCCTCAAAACTATCGGCCTTGGCATTGATCCTGTCCTGCTCTGCAGTGTTCGTACCCAATTTCTTCTCAATCGCTTGGCCTTTGCGGTCCAAGAAACCCGTTTGCATACTCGCTATTTTGGTGTTTACGACTGCGGTTTTACCGTAGTCTGAAAACCGCCTGGCAAAGCCTTGGGTAGCGGGGTTGCTTGTCTCGGTTGTAAACATTTTTTGCAGCTCATTGCCGTTGTTGGCCGCTGCGCTGAGCTTGGTGGTATTGAGGCCAAGCGTCAGGCCATCTTTGTTGAGCTCCAAGCCCACATCAGACAGTCTGGTGTACACACTGCTGCTGCTAGGACCGGTGCCTGCGAGCATTCTGCGCAATAAATTTTGCGCGCCAACGACCACGGAGTCTCCCTGAAACAAGCCCACCACTGGGGTGCTGGCACTCTTGTCGTACTTGGTCAGGTCCGCCAAGTCCAAGGCCAGTTTGTTGTAGGCATCTACAAAGGTCTGAATCAGGCGCACCGAGGGTGTCACGTCTTCCTTGATGGTCACGGTTGACGGTGCCGTGGTCTCGTTGCTGAGTCCGTAATTGGTGGTGGTGGTGGCCAGTAAATTGATGGTCACACCAGGCACGTTGTCGGTCAACGTGTTGGTGCTTGACGTCACCGCCAAGCCGTTGATGCGGGCCTTGGCATTGGAGCCGTAGTTCACCGTCAACCCGCTGCTGGCCAAGCCAAATGCGCCGGCTTGCGGATCAAAGGCAAAGCGCCCCAAGCCGGTGTTGCTGGCAATGCTGGCGCCCGCAGTGTCTTGGGCCTGCATGCGAAAGCCTGCGGCCTCGCCGGTGGCTTTGGAGCGCAGCAACAAACGGTCGTTGGTGCCATCTTTGAACACCGTGGCCACAACCCCTGCATTGGCGTTGTTAATTTTGGTCGCCAAACTCGCTACCGTGTCGGTGCTGTTTACCGATACCGAAACACTGCTGCTACCGCTGGTTGCGCTAAAGCTGCTGCCTGCGCTGCTCCATGTGCCGAGCTGCAAAGTCAGCGTTCCTGCGCCCACGGTGCTGCCGCTGGTAATGCCAGCCGATGTGTTGGACTGGCTTTGGGCAAGCGCATCCACATCCAATTTCAACGAATCTGCCTGCGCAGTCTCACTCACACTGACTGTGGC
>JBIPME010000422.1:0-2767 GCA_044369275.1 Rhodoferax sp. | reverse complement strand
ACGAAGTAATCGCGCCCGCTTATGCCTGCAGAGGCCTCGGTATTGGGTGGCCGTCACACCGCAATTTGCACAGAAAAAACGCGCTTGGCTGCCTAAAGTGTGTGCATGGATTTGTTCTCGTTTTTTTGGAGTTTTCTTGTGCTTGACCCTTAAATTGCAAAAGGAATAGTCACAGAATTGAAATATGGATCTACAAAAATGGTGCTCCCTTTAATCAAATTGAGCATCCTATGACCCAGCACAATGAATACGATGACAACGAAATTGTTAATGCTTCGAACAATTTGCACATGAATGACCTTTTGGCGATTCGCCTGAGTCGCCGCCAAACGCTCAAAGGTGGTGTGGGCGTTACTGCCAGCGCATTGCTTGGCAGTTTCAGTTTGGCCGCCTGCGGTGGCTCTGCCTCCTCAACTGCTACGCCATCTGCCCCCCTCGCATTGGGCTTTGGCGCAGTCGCAAAGAATAAGAACGATGTGGTGACCGTGCCCGAAGGCTACCAGGTCAGCATCCTCCATGCATTGGGCGACCCCATGCTTTTTGGTGATGAATCATGGAAAAACAACGGAACCGAGACTGCGGATTCCTACAACCGTCGGATCGGCGATGGCCATGACGGCATGTACTATTTCGGACTGGCCGAAGATGGCAAATACGATGCCAATCGTTCTGACCGTGGTTTGTTGTGTGTGAATCACGAGTATGTGGTTCAGCCTTTCGGAATTCACCCCGCAGGCCAAACAGCGGGTGCAGTGCGTGTGGCCAGCGAAGTGGAGAAAGAAATTTATGCCCACGGCGTGAGCGTGGTAGAAGTCAAGCGCAGCACTGGCATGGACATGGCCATGGTGCGCGGCTCTAAGTTCAACCGCCGTATCACTTCGGCGACTGAGATGGTTTTTTCTGGTCCGGCCAAAGGCAATGACTGGCTCAAAACCAAGTACTCGCCCGATGGCACCAAGACCCGTGGCACCAACAACAACTGCGCCAACGGCTACACCCCTTGGGGCACTTATTTGACCTGTGAAGAAAACTGGTTGAACGTGGTGAGCCGTGCTGCCGGTGACGATGCCAGTCGTGCGGCCAAAGAGGTGGCCTCGCTCAAGCGATATGGTTTGCCCGAAAACCGCAAGAGCCCCTATTTATGGGATACGGCCGGTTCAGATGACTTGTTTGCCCGTTGGTCATCTTCTGTGGTGGGCGCTACCGCTGCAGAGGACTACCGTAACACGGCCAACAACTTCGGCTGGGTCGTTGAAATCGATCCGTTCAGCAATACTTCGGTGCCCGTCAAGCGCACCGCCTTGGGCCGCTTCAATCACGAAGGTGCATGGCCCGCGCCCGCAGTTGTTGGGCAACCCATCGTGATTTACCAAGGTGATGACGCACGCAACGAATACATCTACAAGTTTGTTTCCAAAGCCTTGTGGAGTGCCAGTGATGTGAATGGTGGCTTGGCAGCGGGTGCCAAATACCTCGACGAAGGCATTTTGTATGTGGCCAAGTTCAATGCCGATGGCACCGGTGTTTGGTTGGAGTTAACCCATGGCAAGAACGGCCTGGACAGCAGCAACGCGACGTATGCCTTTGCCAACCAGGGGGATGTGGTGATCAATGCGCGCTTGGCCGCTGACTTTTTGGGGGCCACCAAGATGGACCGCCCAGAGTGGGGTGCGGTTAACCCACTCAACGGCGAGGCCTACATGACGCTTACCAACAACAGCAACCGTGTGGCGTCAACCGCCACACCTACGGGTGCTCAGCTCAAACCCGATGCTGCCAATCCTCGCTTTTACAGCGACACCTACAGCAACGCCGATGGCACTACCAAGACCAACAATGGCAATCCGCATGGCCACATCATCCGCTGGAAAGAAGATGCCGCTAGCGTGGCTGCCACCAAGTTTGCTTGGGATATTTACTTGTTTGCGGCCGAAGAAAAAGCCGCTGCCGACATCAACCTGTCTGGCCTGACCGCTGTCAATGACTTCTCCAGCCCTGACGGCTTGTATTTTGACCCCCGTGGCATGTTGTGGATTCAGACCGACGACGGTGCTTACACCGATGTCACCAACTGCATGATGCTGGCAGCGGTGCCTGGCAAAGTGGGTGATGGTGGCAAAGCCATTGCAGTGGGCGGCACGGCCACCATTGCGGGTGCCAAAGCCACGGCTGACACGGTTCGCCGCTTCCTCGTCGGCCCCAAGGATTGCGAAATCACCGGCGTTGTCGTCACTCCAGATGGAAAAACGATGTTCTGTAACGTACAGCACCCAGGCGAGAACGGCACCTTGGTCAAACCCAGCAGCGCCTGGCCTGACACACAGAGTGGTGCGGCCTCGACCAAGCGCCCACGCTCGGCCACGTTTGTGGTGACCCGCAAGGACGGTGGTGCCATTGGCATCTGATCGTTGCGCTTGCCTGCCCTGGCCGATTAGCTGCTAGGCCGCGCCCGCGCCCCCAGCAGCCAAGTCATGGCGGGTGATGGGGTGGCCTTGGCTGAGGTAGTGCTTCCAACGGGCGCGTGCGGCGATGCGGTCTTCGCCTTGTGCACTGACCACTTCGAGCACGCGTTGAAATGGCGCTAAATCGCTAGGCGCTGTTTCTGCCAAATTGAGCAAGACGGTGAAGGCTTGCTGTACTTGCTCGGTAGAGGATGCAAACACCACTTGGCTACGCTGGCGCATTGAAGGCGGTGCGTCGGCCATGCAGTGGGTGATGAATTCGGTTTCTGAGAGGCCCCAGAGCTGTTGGTCCAGGGCTGCGGTTT
>JBIPME010000044.1:0-8941 GCA_044369275.1 Rhodoferax sp. | reverse complement strand
GGACAGGGTGACGGGTTTGCTGAGAATATTGAGCAGCACCATGACGCGGCCTTCTCCATTTTGCATTTGGTAAATGGCCTCAATACCCTCAAACGGGCCTTGGGTAATGGAGACGGCTTCTCCGGGTGCAAAGTACCTTTGCACGGTGCTGGCATCGCTTTCGGTGCGCGCACGAATCGACTCGATTAAATCGGCGTTAATTTTGGCTGGCACGTTGCCAAAGCTCACCATTCGACTCACCCCTAGGGTAGAGCGAATGGGGCCCCAGCTTTTGGCCTCTAACCCTGTCGCAAGATGAATAAACAAATAGCGTGGAAAGAGCGGCTCGTGCGCCAAAGTGAGCGCTCCTCGGGACAGCTTTTCTTTCTGTATGCGCGGCAAAAAACATTCGAAATTTTGGCGCTCCAAGTTCTCCAAGGCGCACTGCTCTTGGCGAATTTTGGTGTGAATCAAGTACCAATTTTTCATGTTTCACCTATTTGTTTTGTATGGGAATTTTCCATTCCTGCATTGAAAAAACGCTGCAAACTAGTTTTATTCAAAATTCTACCAACGCAGTGTAACCCCTGTTTTTGCTTGCAATTGTGCTTGCGTGACGCCGGGTGCGAGTTCAATCACTTGCAGGCCTTCGGGGGTGACGTCCATGACGGCCAAGTCGGTAATGATGCGGTCGACCACGCCCACACCGGTTAAAGGCAGGCTACAGGCAGGGAGGATTTTCAGGTCTTCGCTGCCGTCTTTCTTTTTGGCAACATGCTCCATCAAAACGATGACGCGTTTGACACCGGCCACCAAGTCCATGGCACCGCCCATGCCTTTGACCATTTTTCCGGGAATCATCCAGTTCGCCAGATCCCCTTTTTCACTGACTTGCATGGCACCCAAAATGCTCAGGTTGATTTTGCCGCCGCGAATCATTGCAAAGCTTTGCTCGGAGCCAAAAATGCTGGAGCCCGCAATGGTGGTAACGGTTTGTTTGCCTGCGTTAATCAGGTCGGCATCCACCGCATCTTCGGTGGGGAAGGGGCCGATGCCGAGCATGCCGTTTTCGGATTGCAGCCAGACCTCTTTGTCTGCGGGCACATGGTTGGCAACCAAGGTGGGAATGCCAATGCCTAAGTTGACGTAAAAGCCATCTTCGAGTTCTTGCGCAGCGCGCGCTGCCATTTGGTCTTGGTTCCAGGCCATGGTTAAGCTCCTGCCTTTTCAGTGATGGTGCGTTTTTCGATGCGTTTTTCAGGGTGGGGATTGCAAACAATGCGGTGCACATAGATGCCAGGCAGGTGCACCTGGTCAGGCTCCATGCTGCCGGTTGGGACGATCTCTTCGACCTCGACAATGGTGATTTTGCCAGCCATCGCCACGGCGGGATTGAAGTTGCGCGCCGTCAGGCGAAACTGCAAATTACCCGAGGCGTCGGCGCGGTAAGCTTTTACCAAGGCCACGTCGGGCACCAGTGCGCGCTCCATGACATAGGTTTCACCATCAAACTCGCGCAGCTCCTTGCCTTCGGCTACGACAGTGCCCACACCGGTTTTGGTGAAAAATGCGGGAATGCCCGCACCACCAGCCCGAAGCTTTTCAGCCAAAGTGCCTTGCGGGGTGAACTCCAGCGCAAGCTCACCGGCCAAGTACTGCCGCTCAAACTCTTTGTTTTCGCCCACGTAGCTGGAAATCATTTTTTTGATTTGGCGAGTCTCCAGAAGTTTGCCTAAGCCAAAGCCGTCGACGCCCGCATTGTTGGAAATGACCGTTAAATCTTTGACGCCGCTGTTCTTGAGGGCGTCGATCAGTGCCTCGGGAATGCCACACAGACCAAAGCCGCCTACGGCCAACAATTGACCGTCTTTGACTATGCCATCAAGCGCATGGGCCGCGCTGGGATACATTTTGTTCACCGCAGGTTACTCCTTGTTAAAACGATTCAAGCATACGCGATGCTGCCGAGCGTGGTACTGCGTGGGGTCCTATCTGGGCCATAGCAAGGGGTAGGGGGTTCAGCGCATTGCTGGCGGAATTGTAGAGCCATGGGCTTGGCACACTCCCAAATTCGCGCGCCATCGTGCGCCACCGTGCCCCAGGGGTTACGGGTAGGGCTAAGCGCACAGAGAGTGGGTATGGGAAGCGGTTACAGTTGGGCATGCCTAAGTACGAATTTTTAGTGGAGGTACAAGTACAGTACCTCGCCGACCAATCGAGTCCCGACGAGGACCAATATGTTTTTGCGTATACCGTGACTATTACCAATGTGGGGGATATTGCGGCGCAGCTCATCTCGCGCACTTGGAGCATTAGCGATGCCCGGGGCCACACCGAGCAGGTCAAGGGCCTAGGGGTAGTGGGGCAACAGCCTTTGCTGAAGCCCACGCAATCGTTTGAATACACCAGCGCAACCCGCATACGAACGCCCACGGGCACCATGCTGGGGAGCTTTTTTTGCGTCGCCCACGACGGTGAAAAATTCGATGCCCTGATCTCTATGTTTGTTTTAGATGCGCACAGCATGGACCAAAATCTGGCCAAATCGAGAACCATTCATTGAAATTATTCGCCCGCACGCCAACCCAGCCTGTGCCTGATGTCACAGCGCTTTTGGCGTTGCTAGAGGCGCTGGAGCCAGAGGCTGATTTGGTGGTGCGGCACCTGTGGTTGATTGCGTTGCTCGACTGGGTGCGCGGCTCGGGCGACTCGGTACTGGGCGCTGTAGGGCGCGTGCAAACGCTGCTGGATTTTTTGGATGCCCAGCCTTTGTTGCGAGACAAGGTGCAGCGGTGGTGGCATGCGCTGCTGCGCGAAGTCGATGCCAGCACGCTGTTGTCCGATTACGGTTTTGCGTGGCGCAATGCCTTTGTCAATGAACTCATTGAACGCATTCAACACAAATGGCTACCTGCCACACCCCAGACCACCGATGCCATCGAACTGTTCTCGCTGGCTTTCCCCAAGCCCTTGGATGCCCAGTGGCTCGCGGCCTTGCCGGGCAACTCCTTGCAGCGTTTGGCCAATTTGCTCACGGTGCCATCCCAAGGCCACCATGCCAAAGAGCGCGCTGCGATGACGCAATGGCAAGACACGCTGCTGGATGCCATCACTTTTTGTACCAGCCAAATTCGGGCGGCCGGGTTTTCGCCAGAAATTCGCCTGCGCATGCAGGTCGCTGCGGGTGCGCAAAGTCCGTTCCATAGCTTGGCTGCGTGCTTTGACACCTTGCGCGACGCGTGGTATTTGGACCGCAATTTAGACGCTGCGGTGCAGGCCTATAAAACCCAACTCGAAGCCTGCCGCCATGCCGCAGCCACGGTCTACGAGCATCTGGATGCGCATGGCATCTCAGTGGACCTTGTATTTCGCCTGCGCCAATTGCGCGAACGCATACTGCGTGCACGCGCCCTGCTCAATTGCTTGTTAGACGATGGCCAGCAGCTGCAAACCGCACGCCTGTTGTCGCAACTGGCCAAGGTAGAGCAAGAGCAACGCAGCATCGGCGCGCTGGTCCTTACCAGCTCCTCCTTGCTAGCGGCCAAAGTGGCCGAACGCAGCTCGGAGACAGGCGAGCACTACATCACCCGCACCCGGGCCGAATACGTGACAATGCTGCGCAATGCCGCTGGGGGCGGTTTGATTACGGCCTTGACCACCGGCCTCAAGTTTGCCGTCATGGCACTGGGTTTGGCCGCTTTTTGGAGCGGGTTTTGGTCCGGCGTGGTCTACGCCGCCAGTTTTGTGCTGATTCAATTGCTGCACTTCACTTTGGCGACCAAGCAGCCCGCAATGACGGCACCTGCCATGGCGGCCAAGCTCAAAGACGTGAGTGACAGCGCCGCACTAGAGGGCTTTGTGGACGAAGTCACCCACTTGGTGCGCTCCCAAATGGCAGCGGTCATTGGCAATGTGGTGGCCGTATTCCCGGCGGCTATTGTGCTGGCCTTGCTGGTGCAGCTATGGCAAGGTGCTCCCATGCTGGACGTGAAAACGTCCCTCTATGTACTGCACTCGCTGTCCTTGCTAGGCCCCTGCCTCATCTACGCGGCGTTTACGGGTGTTTTGCTTTTTGTGAGCAGCATACTGGCGGGCTGGGTGGAAAACTGGTTCGTGTTGCACCGACTGGATTCGGCCATTCGCTACAACCCGCGTATCACGCAGGTTTTGGGCATTGCCCGTGCAGCGCGCTGGGCCCAGTTCTTGCGCCACAACATCTCCGGCTTGGCGGCCAACATATCTTTGGGCTTTATGTTGGGTTTGGTCCCCCCGGTCTTGCTCTTCTTTGCAATTCCTTTAGAAGTACGCCACGTCACCCTGTCTGCCGGACAGTTGGCCATCGCATGCGCCTCTTTAGGCTGGGAAGTGGTGCACATGGCCGCCTTGGGCTGGGTGCTGGCCGCGCTGCCGCTGATCGGGGTGCTCAACGTAAGTGTCAGCTTCTTCTTGGCGTACCGGGTGGCCTTGCGGGCACACAACGTCTCTGCGCTGGACCGCGCTGCGATCTACCAACGCATTGGGGCAAGGGTGCGCAAATCACCGCTGAGTTTTTTATGGCCCACCCCATAACCCCACACAACAACACAACCGCATAACGGCACAACCGCACAACCGTGCCGTTGGATGCTACCGAGGCTTGTTGGGTTTTAAGGTGCCAAACACACGGTCCCAAAATGCCGTGGTCACGCCAAAACAGCAAGCTTCTACGCTGTGGTGGTGAATAGCGTGCAAGCGTTTGCGCTCTTTCAGCCATGCGCTTTTAGACGGCCAATGGTGGGTTGCGTGGTGCATCAACGAGTAAGCCCAGTACCCCGTGACCACGCCAAGCGTGATGGCACAGGCCAGCCAGAGGTTGCCAAAATACCAAAGCGGTAAGAAAACCAAGCCCGTAATCAGTGCGGCACTCACGGCTGTGGGCGTGCAAATTAATGCCATAGGGCGTTCATGGTGCAGACCGTGCAGGCGGGCAAAAGGCTGCATGCCGTGCAAAACAAAACGGTGAAAACCATATTCCAAAACAGTCCAGCTGCACAGGCCCAAGCAGGTGCTTAAAACTGCGACAAGCTTTTTATCAGACGGTGTTTGGCTCAGCACCAACACCCCTAAGGCGATCACCATGCTGGCATAAAACGCAAAATCAAAACGGTAGGCCCAGGTGCTTTGCTCTACTTTCAGCAAACGCGTGGCACCCAGTGCCTGTAGGGCACGGTAGAGCGTTGGTAGGGGGCTTGGGAGGTTCATGCGCAGGTAAATCGTAGAAGGGTCGTAGGGGGGTGTAGAAGATCGCAGAGGAGGGCGGTAGAGAGGAGATGTTGCAATGCATGCTATAGCCACCCCCTTGCGGCCTACAGTCTGGTAGCGAACTTGGCTAGTTGCAGGTGGCGGCTGTGCTTGCGTTGCGCTGACGCACTGACTGACGCACTGACTGATGCAATGATGCTGAGAAGCGCTTGCCACCCTACTTGTGCAGGGTGGGCGCTAGTAATGGCTAGTAACGGCTAGTAACGCACAGGTTGCAGCAACACCACCAGCGCGCCTGCACCGCCTTGGGAGGGTTGGGCTTGCACGAAGGCCAGGACCTCGGATTTTTGTACCAGCCAGCGTTGAACTTTGTCTTTGAGGATGGGGACTTTGCCAGGCGAGCCTAGGCCTTTGCCGTGGATGACGCGGATGCAGCGTAGGCCTTCTTTGTGCGCTTGGCGAATGAATTGGCCCAGTGCTTCGCGGGCCTCGTCGCTGCGCAGTCCGTGCAGGTCGATTTGGCGTTGCATGGTCCATTTGCCTTTGCGCAGGTTTTGCGTCACATCGTGGCCTACACCGCTGCGGCGAAAGCTTAAGTCGCCATCGGTTTCGAGCAGGGAGCTGATGTCCACGCTGTCGCTAATGGCCTCTTGGTAGGCGGCGTCTTCGTCGCGTTGGCGTTGTTGGGCAATGGGCGCGGGCGCAGGCGGGCGCAGGTCGGCTTGCTGGGGGGCTTGCAAGCGCTGGACTTTGCCGACGGCGGTTTGGAATAGGTTGCGTTGTGTGGCCTGGCGGCGCATTTGCAAGGCGCGTTCTTGTGCCTGCGCGGCCTCTTGGGCTGCTTGCAGCGTGAGGGCTGCTTTGATTTGTTGCAGGTCTGAGAGCGTTTTGGCTTTCACACGGAGGCTTTCTGAGGGGCTTGTAAACGGGTTGCCATGGTTTTACACCAAACCGATTTGCGCCATCGACAGCGCCTGTCCCGGCCCGACAATGATGTGGTCCAGCACCCTGACATCGACCAAAGCCAAGGCGGCTTTGAGGGTTTGGGTCAAGGCTTCGTCGGCGCGCGAGGGTTGCACCGACCCGCTGGGGTGGTTGTGTGCCAAAACTACGGCGGCGGCCTGTTGTTGCAGTGCGGCGACCACGACTTCGCGTGGATAGACGCTGGTTTGGGTGAGGGTGCCGTAAAACATCTCCTGCATTTTGAGCAGCTTGTTTTGCGCGTCCAAAAAGAGCACCGCAAACACTTCTTGGCTGCGCTGTGCCAGGTGCAGCTGCAAATAGTGTTTCACGGCGTTGGGGTCGCTTAACACGGTGCGTTCTTGGAGCTGTTGGTGCATGGCCCGCTTTGCCAGTTCGAGCACCGCCACAATTTCGCAGCGTTTGGCGGGGCCCAGGCCTTTGACGGGTTTGAGGTCGTCGGCGCTGGCGTTGAGCAAGCCCGCAATGCCGCCAAAGCAATTGAGGGGGGTACTGTCTGGGTTGCCGGCGCGTGCTTTTTTGGGGCGAATTTGCAGCAGCTCATCGGCCATTTGCAGCACGTTTTTGCCGGGTATACCGGTGCGCAACAAAATGGCGAGCAACTCAGCGTCGCTTAGCGCAGCGGGGCCACGGGTGAGCAGCTTTTCTCGGGGGCGGGCATCTTGCGGAAGGTCTTTGACGGACATGGCAATGGGTAGCATGGGTGGAAAGTAGCGGGGCGGGGTGAAAAGCGGATGCAATGCAGTCAGCAATAAAGTGCGCATCAACCAAGGGTGCTGTGGCAGTATGGGGTGCAGGCGGTTCTATTTTTTCTACCTTTCTACTTGGCTACCTTTCTACAATAGCGCTCAGTTTATCGGGACTTCTATGACTACTGTACTTCCCCGCGTTGAGGCGGGTTCTTTTTTAACCTTGCATTACCGCCTGAGCGGGCCTGCGGGCGATGTTATCAACACTTTTAACGGCAAGCCTGCAACGCTGAGTTTGGGCACGGGCCAACTTTCGGCGGCGGTGGAGCAATGCTTAATGGGCATGGAGGAGGGCAGTCAGGCGAGTTTCTCGTTGCCCGCAGGGGTGGCTTTTGGCGAACGCAATCCCGAGATGCAGCAGTGGTTAGACCGCAAAGTCTTGCGTGAGATGGGCGACCCTAGCGAAACTTACCAGCTGGGCGACGTGGTGCAGTTCCCCACCCCCGACGGGCAGGGGCAGTTTGCGGGCGTGGTGTTGCAGCTGCGTGCGGACCAGGCCGTGTTGTTTGACTTTAACCATCCCTTGGCGGGATTGCCGGTGACATTTGAAGTCCGGCTGATTGGAGTGCTATGACCCAAGGTATTGAAGTTTTAATGGCCGAGCCACGCGGCTTTTGCGCCGGCGTAGACCGGGCCATAGAGATTGTGGAAAAAGCGATTGCCAAATTTGGCAGCCCCATTTACGTGCGCCATGAAATTGTGCACAACACCTATGTGGTGGAAGACCTGAAGAAAAAAGGTGCCATCTTCATTGAGGCGCTGAGTGATGTGCCACCGGGGGCTACTTTGGTGTTTTCTGCCCATGGCGTCAGCCGGGCCATCCACGAACAGGCCGCAGCGCTGGGTTTTCGTGTTTTTGATGCGACTTGCCCGCTGGTGACCAAGGTCCATGTGGAAGTGGCCAAGCTGCACCAAGAAGGCTATGAATTCATCATGATTGGCCACAAAGGCCACCCCGAAGTCGAGGGCACCATGGGCCAGCTCGACAGCGGCATCCATTTGGTGCAAGAGGTTGCCGATGTCGCCCACGTCAACCCTGCGCAAACCCAGTTACTCGCCTTGGTCACCCAAACCACGCTCAGCGTGGATGACGCGGCGGCCATTGTGGCCGCAGTCAAAGCCCGTTTTCCGCAAGTGCGCGAGCCTAAGCAGCAAGACATTTGTTACGCGACCCAAAACCGCCAAGACGCAGTCAAGGTCATGAGCCCCCAGGTGGACATGGTCATCGTGGTCGGCAGCCCCACCAGCTCCAACAGCAACCGCCTGCGTGAAGTCGCGCAAAAGCTAGGCACCCCCAGTTACATGGTGGACAACGCCCAAGAATTGCAGGCCAGCTGGTTTGAGGGTTGCGTGCGTGTGGGCCTGACTGCGGGCGCTTCGGCGCCTGAGATTTTGGTGCAAGCGGTGATTGAGCGCATCAAGGCCTTGGGGGCAGTCTCGGTGCGCAAACTCAATGGCATTGAAGAAAACGTGAAATTTCCCCTGCCCAAGGGCCTGCGCATGGATGGCTTATGAGCACAGAAAATGGTTCAAGCGTGGGTTCAGGGCTTGGCTCAGGACTCGATGGGGAGCGTGGTTTAGAGCGTGATTTAGAGCGTGATTTCGCGCGCAGCGACATCGACAGCGCCCTGGCGCGTTTGGCCGGTGGGCATGGCGGATTTTTACGTGAAACGCCGCTGTGGAAGCTCTCAGGGGCTCAACTCGGCGTGGCCTGCGCCGAGGTGTGGCTCAAGCTAGAGCATGTGCAAGTGGGGGGCAGCTTCAAAGCGCGGGGCATGCTCAACCGCATGCTGGCACAGCCCATTCCGGCCAGCGGCGTCATCATCGCCTCAGGGGGCAACGCCGGTATAGCCACGGCGGCTGCCGCGCAGCACCTAGGCGCGGCCTGCGAGGTTTTTGTGCCTGAATTGTGCAGCCCGGCCAAGCAAGCCCGCTTGGCGCAGTTGGGCGCACGGGTGGTGGTAGGCGGTGAAAGCTACGCCCACGCCCTG
>JBIPME010000421.1:0-2770 GCA_044369275.1 Rhodoferax sp. | reverse complement strand
TGACCACGACTTGTCGTCCATCATCGCGCGGCGCCAACCTACCGCGCGCGACCTGCGCTTGCTCATTGCCATCTCTAAAACCACGGCGAATTTGGAGCGCGTAGGCGATGAAGCCGAGAAAATCGCGCGCATGGTGCGCTCCATCATCCAAAGCGGTGCGCCCAGGTCCTTGCCTTCTTTGGAGCTGCGTGCTGCCGCAGATTTGGCCTCGGGCTTGTTGAACAAAGCGCTGGACGCTTTTGCGCGGCTGGATGTCAATGCCGCTGTTTCCATCCTCAAAGAAGACGACCTGATTGACCAAGAGTTCAATGGCTTTGTGCGTATTTTGGTGACTTATATGATGGAAGACCCCCGCATGATCTCCCCAAGCTTGGACCTGCTTTTCTTGGCCAAAGCCATAGAGCGCATTGGTGACCACGCCAAAAACATAGCTGAATTCATTATCTATGTGGTTAAAGGCGAAGACATACGCCACAGCAGCATGGAAAAAATCGAACTGGTTATTAAATGAGACATAAGCCCGCAGTGTTGGTTGTGGAAGATGAATCGTCAATTGCCGAACTCATCGCGGTTAACCTGCGCCATAACGGCTTTAGGCCCATTTGGGCCATGGACAGCGCGAGCGCACAGCGGGAAATAGAAGTGGCACTGCCTGATTTAATTTTGTTGGATTGGATGCTGCCCGGCGAAAGTGGCTTGCAGCTCGCGCAACGCTGGCGCCAGACACCGCGGACCCAAAATATTCCGGTGATCATGCTCACCGCCCGCAACGACGAAGCGGACCGTGTCGCAGGTTTGGATGCGGGGGCTGACGACTACATCAGCAAACCGTTTTCCACCAAAGAGTTATTGGCGCGCATCCGTGCGGTACTACGCCGCACAGCCCCCGAAGAAGTTGGGCAGCAGGTGAGTATTGCGGGTTTATTGCTTGACCCTGCAACCTACCGCGTCACATTCCAGGGACAGACTTTAAAGCTGGGCCCGACGGAATTTAAATTACTCAGCTTCTTTATGTCCAATCCTGAGCGCGTACACAGCCGTGCGCAATTGCTCGATAAGGTATGGGGAGACCATGTGTACATCGAAGAGCGTACCGTGGATGTTCACGTTAAGCGCTTACGCGAGGCACTAGGCCAAGCTGGGGCCATGGTGGAAACGGTTCGTGGTGCGGGTTATAGACTCACGGCCACCCCGTCTACGCCCGTGGTTGCGTTCGAAAAAAACACCCATTAATCCAGACGATTCACATATGTTCTGGAGAGTTTTTTCATTTTTCTTGTGCCAAGCCTTGCCTGCTGTTTTGGCTTTGTTATGGGTGGGTGCGGATTACAGACCTTGGGCACTGTTTGCAGCCTGCGTGCTGGGGTCGTGCTTTTGGTTCGCTTGGGATAGCGTTCGCGCCGTCCAAGTGTTGTTATGGTTGCGTTCAGGCGACACCTCGGCAACCATCGCCAGCACCGGCTTTTGGGGTGAAATCTTTAACCGCAGCCGTAAACTTTTGCGGGTTCAAGAACGCAAAATCGAAGAAAGCGATTTGCGCCTGCAAGACTTTCTTGCCGCCATGCAGGCGTCGCCCAATGGGGTCGTGCTGCTAGACGATGGCGGCCGTATTGAATGGCTTAACCAAATTGCAGCCAGCCACTTCGGCCTGGATGCCAAGCGCGATGAACTGCAGCACTTCAGCAATTTGGTGCGTGACCCCGTGTTTGCGGCGTATTACGCGGGACCTGACTTCCATTCAGACGTGGTCATGTTCGGGCGCACGCACTCCAGTGCCAAACCAGTCAAAATTTCAGTGCATATGCACCCGTACGGGGCAGGGCGAAGCTTGCTCTTGTCGCGGGACATCACAACCTTGGAGCAAGCAGAGGCCATTCGACGGGACTTTGTGGCCAATGTCTCGCATGAAATTCGAACGCCTTTGACGGTCTTGTCGGGTTTTGTGGAAACCTTGCAAACACTGACTTTGGATGAAAAAGACCAAAAGCACTACCTGGCTTTGATGGCCGCGCAGGCCAGCAACATGCGCAGTTTGGTAGACGATTTGCTAACCCTGTCCAAATTAGAAGGCAGTGCGCCGCCGCCGCATTACGAATGGATTGCGGTCAATGCCTTAATGGCCCAATGCATGGATGCCGCACACGGCTTATCGCGTGTGTTTGGGATGCTGAGCCAAAACTTGCATTTCGACATTGCCCCGGGGTTTGAGATTGCGGGTGCTAGCAAAGAGCTGTACAGCGCATTCTTTAACCTGATTGGCAACGCCATACGCTACACGCCAGCGCAAAGGCCTATCGCCGTAAGCTGGGTGGTTCAGGCCGATGGTGTTGCCGTATTTAGCGTCAAAGACCAAGGCATTGGCATTGCCCCAGAGCATTTGCCCCGTTTGACCGAGCGCTTCTACCGAGTGGACCGAAGCCGCTCCCGTGACACTGGGGGAACTGGGCTAGGTTTGGCCATTGTCAAACACATTTGCCAGCGCCATGATGCCGAACTCCTTATTGAAAGCCACCTGGGCAATGGCTCCAAATTTTCGATCCAATTCCCCGCTTCACGCATTCGGCCCACTGCGCAGCCCGAGGGCGCGTTGCTAAAGCCTATTTCCGCCTGAATAGCAAAACCGATTCGTTGCCATCTGCGGGGTGGCTAATCGATGCGGTGAAAGCCCACCAATCGGGGTTAATGCCACTGGGGGCCGACATGTCTGCCCGAGGTTCTGCAATCAGCCAAGGGCAAAGCGGCGGGGTTTGTGCAGGTTTGAGTTGCAGGT
>JBIPME010000420.1:0-2771 GCA_044369275.1 Rhodoferax sp. | reverse complement strand
ACGAGCAACTGGCGCTATTCCAACAGCACAGCAGGCACCGGCTTGGTATTGGGTGTGGCAGGGCAAAGCGTGTCAACGCAGGCGCGCCATGCGGCCTTTGGGGACAACCCATTGGGCGCACCTGGCAACGCCGCAATGGACCAGTACATGAAAAATTCGGACTCACCGCCAGCATGAATTACTTTACGTATGAGGGTCTCAAAAACTATGCTGTGGGCAACTCGCCAGCAGATTTGCGCCTGTCAACCGACACAGCTGCGCTGCTCGATCGGCTGGACAAGGGCAATTTCTCAACCAATTGGAGCGGCTGCATTAACAATTCCGACCGCCATCGGTGCGTTGCAGAGGAGTCGAACACCGGTGACGTGGCTTTTACCAACGAGTTTTACACATCGGCAAACACTATTCGCACCCGGTTGCGTGCACTCGACGAGAACGGGTTGCCCATCTTCTCGGACTCGGGCTACACCTTAGAAAAAATGCTCATTTTGCTGGGCGACCAATACCGCCAAAAAGTGCGTTTTCCGATGAAAAAAGAAACGGCTGGGGCCGATTTCTTCCGAGCCTACTTCTCTGACATGACCAGCTACATGAACCGCCAAAGCAACACCGTGTCGATCAACCTAGGCAACTTTTCTAAGCTATTCCCAGCCTCCACCCCCACCATCAGCCAAACCCTCACCATCGCCGCCCCCGCCACTGGCGACAAAGAGGTGATGACAGGGCTGTACGTGCTGCCTGGGCGTACGGTCACCCTGACACGCACGGACAGCAGCGCAAGCACAGTCAGACTGGGCGTGAACATGTTGCGCGACACCACGCCCCTTTACAACAGCTACGACCGCCCTACCGCCCTTAGCAGCCCTAGGCCTGCGCTTGCTGCGGGCAAGTCCATCACCATCACCAACCCCTACGGCGGGCCTTTGTACCTGTTCATTGGGGCTGCTACGGGCAATCCGAATATTCAGGATGTGCAAGTGCAGGTCAGCGGCGTTATCAAGCACCCCGTACTGCACAACCCCAACGACCCGGTTCAGGTGGCCACTTTCAAAAATGCCATCGCCACCACCCCCACCAACTGGGTGGGCATAGTGACGGACACCCTCACCGTGCACTCGAACATGACGCAGTTCAACAAAACCCTCAGCACCTACAAAGGCGACATTGCGAAACTGGTCTCCGACATCAACACCTACATGGTCAAAGACACCTACGCGCTCGCTGGCTTCCAATCTGCAGTCGCTGGTGCGCTCTCACTCTCGCCCAGCGTCATCGCTTTTTGCAACACCGCGGGCTGGGATTGCACCGGTCCGCAGCACCTGCGCAACACAATGCAGCACGTCATCGCCGATAACTATGCGCAATGCGGAGAAGCCTGCTCTGGCAACCCCTACGACCAAGCGTTTGAATTAAACCCCATAGGCTGGGGCGAGAGCCATGAAATCGGCCACAACCTGCAAACCCAGCGGTTGAGTATCTATGCAGACAGGTCGAGCGAGGTCTCCAACAACATTTTTCCATCGCACAAACAAATCGCCTACAACCGCGCCAATCCCGCCAGCGCCCCCGTACTGCGCGAAGACAATGCCACAAAGACCAGCTTTAACCTCATCAAAACCGCACTCAACCAAACCGACCCTAGCGCCGCAATGGCCACAGCCCTGTGGTCCGACAGCAGCTATGCAGCCAACGCAGCTGAACGCTTTGTCTTTTACCGCCAATTGGTGGAATTTGCGCGTTACTACAACCCCAACGCCTTTCCCGACGGCTGGGATCTCTACACCTTGCTGTACCTGCTAGACCGCAATGTGGGTGCCAGCAGCGCCAACTGGAACGCAGCCGCCACCAGCTTAGGCTTTGGCACCTACAGCAGCTACCCATCCGCCATGGACGGCAACGACTTCATGGTGATTGCAAGCTCGCGCATTATGGGTCGGGACATGCGCCCTGTCTTTGGCATGTGGGGCATCACTTTCAGCGCAGCCGCCAACGCCCAAATCAATGCCTACAGCCTGCCCGCTGCAGACAAACTGCTCTTCCCCATGTCCGACGTCAACCGATCCGGCACCGGTGTGGGCGCACCGATCACCATGAGCACCACCGCGCTCTACCCTGCTGGCTACTGAATGCGGTGGCTCCAATAATGCGTTTGCACATCACGCCAACATTGCACGGTCTGCGCCTGCGCAGAATGCCACAACATGGCACCGCAATGCGGGCTGTTGTACAAGGCAATATCGCGTGCCACGAAACGCTGCACCACCTGCGCTGCCGGATGCCCGAAACGGTTACGGTAGCCACTTTGCACCAGCGCAATACGAGGCCGCACAGCATCCAAAAAAACCTCGCTGCTCGACGTCTTACTGCCGTGGTGCGCAACCAGCAACACATCGGCTTGCAGCGCGGGGTTGCGTTGCAATAAAAGCGCCTCTTGCGCCTTCTCAATGTCACCCGTGAGCAAAACCGACTGCTGCCCATTGCTCACCCGCAGCACACAGGACACCGCATTGGGCTTAAGTGCTAAGGTGTAATCCTGCTGCGTTGGGTGCAGCACTTCAAACCACACGCCATCCCAGTGCCAGCGTTGGCCCGCAACGCAACGCTGCGCCAACTGCTTGGACTCCTGGGCCACTTGCAACGGGTGCCCCGCCTCCAATGAACTCAGCAAAAGCGCCTGGGGCTGCATCGCCAAAACTGCGGCCGCACCGCCCACGTGGTCACTGTCGCGGTGGCTCAACACCACCGTATCCAACCGCGTTTGCAGCGCTTGC
>JBIPME010000419.1:0-2772 GCA_044369275.1 Rhodoferax sp. | reverse complement strand
CTTGGTGTTTCGCGACCCCTATTTTCTGGATTTTCTGGGCCTGGACGACCACTACATTGAGCGGGATGTGGAAGACGCCATCATGCGCGAGCTGGAGCAGTTTTTGCTGGAGTTGGGCGCGGGCTTCAGCTTCATTGCCCGGCAAAAGCGCATGTCTGTGGGCGGTGAAGACTACTTTCTCGACCTCTTGTTTTTCCATCGCGGACTCAAGCGTTTGATCGCCATTGAACTCAAGCTGGGCGATTTCAAGCCCGCAGACAAAGGCCAGATGGAGCTGTATTTGCGCTGGCTAGACAAACATGAACGCCAACCCGGTGAAGACGCACCGCTCGGACTCATCCTGTGCGCTGGCAAAAATCGCGAAGCCGTGGAACTGCTGGAATTGGAGAAAAGCAGCATCCCCATCGCTGAATACCTGACCGCGCTGCCGCCCCGCGAAGTGCTGGAGCGCAAGCTGCACGAAGCCGTGGCCAGCGCCAAGGGACGACGCAGCTTGCCGCCGGGTGAGCAAGAGGACGCGCCATGAACGTCATGCGTGTACGTTCAACCGTGTCATTGACGTGGAAGATTCAGGTTAACTTTGAGGGGTTGGGGATATGAGTCTGGCTGCAACGATAAAACTGCAGGATGCGTGTGAGTTCATTGTTGACTGCCTTCACCACACGGCACCGATTCAAGAGGAAGGTTTCCCTTCAATCAGAACACCGAACATTGGGAAAGGGCGTCTTCTATTGAATGGTGTGAATAGAGTTTCTGAGGAAACATACGCAATTTGGACGCAACGCGCTGTGCCAGAAGCCGGCGACTTGATATTGGCAAGAGAAGCACCCGCAGGCAATGTTGCGATCATCAAGGAAGGCCAGAAAGTTTGTTTGGGACAGCGAACAGTTCATCTTCGCCCCAATAAAACAGTAGTTGATCCAGATTTTCTTTGTTACTTTCTTTTGGCACCAATCCAACAAGGCAAATTGCTTGCGGGTGAAACTGGGGCAACAGCGAAGCATGTCAACATGGCTGACATTAGGCGGCTTGAGCTCAGCAACCTGCCTGACCTGCAAATCCAAAAAAAGGCAGGTGCGTTAATCGGTGCCTACGATGACTTGATTGAAAACAACAGCCGCCGCATGGCCCTGCTCGAAGACTCGGCTCGGCAGCTCTACTGCGAATGGTTTGTGCGCCTGCGCTTCCCCGGCCATGAGCACACCCCCATCGTGGACGGCGTGCCGCAGGGGTGGGAGCGTGTTCGGATCGATGCGCTGGGGACGGTTCTTACTGGGAAAACACCCTCGACCAAAGACGCTGATAACTACGGTGGTGATATTCCGTTCATTAAGACACCTGATATGCATGGCAATGCATTCGTCCTGCAGGCGGAAACCTACCTGTCTGAAAAGGGTGCAAAGTTGCAAGAGAACAAGTTCCTGCCACCTGGCGCTTTGTTGGTGTCTTGCATTGGCACTGTTGGTGTTGTATCAATCACGTCCGAGCTTTGCCAATTCAACCAACAGATCAATGCCGTGATCCCAGTTGAAGACTTCTTGCGCTATTACAGCTACTTTGCACTCAAAGAACTGAAGCCTCGGCTGGATGCGATTGGTGGGGGTGTCACTATGGCGAATGTGAGTAAAGGGAAGTTTGAAAGCATGGACGTATTGCGCCCTGCTTCAACATTGCTGCGTAGCTTCGATGAATTCACCAGTCCCGTTTTCAATCAAATCAAAACTCTCGGGCAGCAAAACCAAAAACTCCGCCAAGCCCGCGACCTGTTGCTGCCCCGCCTGATGAGTGGAGAATTGGCCGTATGACTTCATCTAAAAAAATCGTCATCATCGCGGGTCCCAACGGCGCAGGCAAAACCACTTTTGCCCGCGAGTTTTTGCCGCACGAAGCGGACTGCCCCATCTTCGTCAATGCCGACTTGATCGCTGCGGGCATTGCACCGTTTCAGCCAGAAACGGTGGCTTTTCGGGCGGGTAGGTTGATGTTGCAGGAACTGGCGCACCACACGGCAGAAGGGCGCAGTTTTGCGTTTGAAACCACTTTGTCTGGCCGCACCTATGCGCCCATGATCGACGCTTGGCGAGCGCAGGGGTACACCGTCAAGTTGATCTTTTTATCGCTGATCTCTGCCGATGAGGCCGTTGCCCGTGTGGCCAACCGAGTGCGGCAAGGGGGGCACCACATACCCGAAGCAACGATTCGCCGCCGCTTTGAGTCTGGCCTGCGGCATTTCCATGAAACTTACCGCCATAGGGTCGATCTTTGGCAGTTGTTTGACAATAGCGGCGACAGCCCGCAGTTACTGGATGAAGGAGCCCACCCGTGAGCACTGTTTTGACCCCCCCCAATGTTTCTCGCTTGGCCGATTCGGACATGCAGGCCGTACCGGCGGCGTTGGCCCGTGCTGCATTGCGCGCCCGCGAGTTGGCTGCGCGCACAGGCACACCCTTGGTGGTGAGCCGAGACGGTCAGCTGATTGAGGCCCATGTTCAGGCAGACAGCCATGCGCCCAAAGCTGGGCAGTCCCCCGATCATTGATCTGCCATGGCCTACACCGACATCAACAGTGAAGACCGCCTGGTGCAGGCCACGTTTGCCGAGCACCTGGAGCGGGAGTTGGGCTGGGACAGCGTCTATGCCTTCAATCAAGAGAGCTTTGGCCCCACCGGCACGCTGGGGCGCAGCAGTGAGCGCGAGGCGGTGTTGGTGCGCGACTTGCGCGAGGCGCTGACCCGGCTCAACCCGCAGCTGCCGCCGCCCGCCATCGACGAC
>JBIPME010000417.1:0-2778 GCA_044369275.1 Rhodoferax sp. | reverse complement strand
GCAGCTTGCGCGTAGCGTCTAACAATGCCGAGCAGGAAGAGGCGGTCGATGAGCTGGATATTGATTACGCGGGTGAAAATATTGAAATTGGTTTCAATGTGACGTACTTGATTGACGTGCTCAACAACATGGACCAGGACATGGTGACGCTCGAGTTATCCGATGGCAATAGCTCGGTGCTTTTTACGATTCCTGATAATGCGAGTTTCAAATATGTGGTCATGCCCATGCGCATTTAGGGCTTGCGTTAAAAGCAATTGAAATAATCAAGCCAATTAATTAATTAACTCATTAGCTCATTTGTTGAAATAAGTTAAGTGAATTTAAATAATGGCTTGATTGGCTCCTGAGTCCCCCATGCCAAAAGGGGACCCATTTAAGAATTTGAAATATTGTGAGAAAACTACGCCATGACTGAAGAAAATAAACCAGCTCCGAATGAAGATAGCAGTATGGATAGCGTGCACACCGGTGAAGGTGGTTCAGACAGTTCTAACTACCAACCTACGATAGACACCAACCAAGAAGGTGCCACGCAGGCGTATGGCGAGGGCTCTATTCAAATTCTGGAGGGCTTGGAGGCGGTTCGCAAGCGCCCGGGTATGTACATCGGTGATACCTCGGATGGCACGGGTTTGCACCATTTGGTGTTTGAGGTGGTGGATAACTCCATCGACGAGTCTTTGGCCGGGCATTGTGATGATATTTTGGTCACCATCCATTCGGACAATTCCATCAGCGTGGTGGACAATGGGCGCGGTATTCCTACGGGCATCAAGATGGACGACAAGCACGAGCCCAAGCGCAGTGCTGCCGAAATTGCCCTCACTGAGCTGCATGCGGGGGGCAAGTTCAACCAAAATAGTTACAAGGTCTCCGGCGGGCTGCATGGCGTTGGTGTGAGTTGCGTGAATGCACTCTCTAAGATGCTGCGCTTAACGATTCGCCGTGACGGCAAAGTGCATGTTTTGGAGTTCAGCAAAGGCTTTGTTCAAAACCGTATTGTGGAATCCTCTAACGGTGTTGAGGTGTCGCCCATGAAAGTCATTGGGGATACTGAAAAGCGCGGCACCGAGGTGCATTTTTTGCCGGATACCGAAATTTTCAAAGAAAACAATGATTTTCATTATGAAATTTTGAGCAAACGGCTGCGTGAGCTGAGCTTTTTGAACAACGGTGTGCGTATTCGTCTCAAAGACGAACGCAGCGGTAAAGAAGATGATTTTGCGGGTGCTGGCGGGGTTCAGGGTTTTGTGAATTTCATTAACAAGGGCAAAACTGTTTTGCACCCCAATGTGTTTCACGCCATGGGCGATCGCCAGAGCGACCAAGCCACCAATATTGGGGTGGAAGTGGCCATGCAATGGAACAGCGGCTACAACGAACAGGTGCTTTGCTTTACCAACAACATTCCACAGCGCGACGGCGGCACCCATTTGACGGGTTTGCGCGCTGCGATGACACGCATCATCAACAAATACATTGACGACTCTGAGGTGGCCAAAAAAGCCAAGGTGGAAGTCACGGGCGATGACATGCGTGAAGGCCTGTGCTGCGTGCTCAGCGTCAAAGTCCCTGAGCCCAAATTCAGCAGCCAAACCAAAGACAAGCTGGTGTCTAGTGAGGTGCGTGGCCCGGTTGAAGATATTGTCAGCAAGTTACTGCACGATTATTTGCAAGAGCGTCCAGCCGATGCCAAGATTATTGTGGGCAAGATTATTGAAGCAGCGCGGGCGCGCGAGGCTGCACGCAAAGCCCGTGACATGACCCGGCGCAAAGGCGTGCTAGACGGAATGGGCCTGCCCGGCAAGTTGGCAGACTGCCAAGAAAAAGACCCCGCCATGTGTGAGATTTACATCGTCGAGGGAGACTCTGCCGGCGGCTCTGCCAAGCAGGGGCGGGACCGTAAGTTCCAAGCCATTTTGCCCCTGCGCGGCAAAATTTTGAACGTTGAAAAAGCGCGCTACGAAAAACTGTTAACCAGCAATGAAATCTTGACCTTGATCACGGCGCTAGGTACGGGGATTGGCAAAGCCGGTGGCTCCACAGGTAATGACGACTTCAACGTGGCCAAACTGCGCTACCACCGCATCATCATCATGACCGATGCGGACGTGGACGGTGCGCATATTCGCACATTGCTGCTGACTTTTTTCTACCGCCAAATGCCCGAGCTGGTCGAGCGTGGGCACATCTACATTGCGCAGCCGCCGCTTTACAAGGTGAAAGCTGGCAAAGAAGAGTTGTACCTGCAAGGTCCCACGGAGTTGGACAGCTTTTTATTGCGCATTGCCTTGGTGAATGCCTCGATTTTCAGCGGCGGACCCAACGGTACCACCATCGCAGGCGACACCTTGGCCGAGCTGGCACGCAAACACCAAGTGGCGCAGGCAGTGATTGCCCGCTTGCAAAACTTTATGGACGCAGAGGCATTGCGGGCGGTCGCCGATGGGGTGGCGCTGAATTTAGATACGGTGGCAGAGGCCCAAGCCTGTGCGGCCGCGCTTCAAGCCCATTTGCCGGACGCCGAAGTCGCGGGTGAATTTGACGTGCGCACCGACAAGCCTATTTTGCGCATTAGCCGACGCCACCATGGCAACGTCAAAAGCAGCGTGCTAACCCAAGACTTTGTGCATGGCGCAGACTATGCTGCCTTGGCCGATGCCGCCAATACCTTTAAAGGCCTGTTGGGTGAAGGTGCCCGCGTCATGCGCGGGGAAGGCGAGCGGCAGAAAGAAGAGAAAGTCAGCGACTTCCGCCAAGCCATGGCCTGGTTGA
>JBIPME010000490.1:0-2797 GCA_044369275.1 Rhodoferax sp. | reverse complement strand
GGGGTTTTCCCAGATGCTCCCGCTATAATCAGCCTTCTTTTGTATGAACCAGATTAGTAGAGGAATTCATGAGCGACTCTAGCAACGTATCCGTTCACGATGAGGATCATACCGGACCGATTAAAAATCCGAAACAGCTCCTAGTAGCAGTTTTTTTCTCCTTCATAATTCCTATATTTTTAATTATTGGCCTAGTTTATTTTGTTGTATCAGGCAACAAGCCATCTGCTGGCGCGCCCAATATTGACAGTATTAATGAGCGTATTCAAAAAGTAGGTTCTATTGAAATTCGCGATGCAAATCGTGAAATGCGCACCGGTGAAGCGGTCTACAAAGCCCAATGCTCTGCGTGCCATACCTCGGGTGCAGCAGGAGCACCTAAATTCGGCGATGCCAGCGCTTGGGCACCACGTATTAAAAGCGGCTTTGACTCCCTCTACAATGCCGCGCTCAAAGGTAAAAATGCCATGCCCGCACAAGGCGGCGGCGATGCAGATGATTTTGAAATTGCCCGTGCCGTGGTCTATATGGCCAATGGAAGCGGTGCTAAATTTGCAGAGCCACAAAAAAATACGGCTGCTGAACCCGCTAAATAATATAACGATTATGGGTATTTAAAAAAACCGACTTAGGTCGGTTTTTTTACGCACTCAATACTTTGCTATGCGCAAGCATGGGGCTATTGCAAAAATGGAATCTGTTTGCAATAGTGTCACGCAAAATTTCTTTTGTACTCCATAAACCCTGCTCTAGGGCGGCTGCGGCATATTGCACATCTTGGGTATGAACCAAACCAAAACCCAGATGGGTTTCAAAATACAACCAACCTTTTTCATCTACATACGCTTGGACATACTTGGCATCTTGCCCGTCATGCCCCGTAATAGCAAAAGTATCGCTAATACGCCAGACCCAAGGCGTGGCCTCTAGTTCTATATAAACACGCTGGGGACCATTCTGAAAGTACCAGTTTCCTTGTGCGTCCGATGTGTAATTGCGCTGTATGAATGCAATTAATTTCTCATGCTGGATCAAACTGCCCTTGCTATTCACATTTTGATTTGCAAATGCGCCCAATGCCTGGGTACGTTCATCGCGCATATACCAATTCCCACGGCCATCTAAACCTAACCAACCGTAGCAGTCTGGAACATTAGGCCACTTCCCCATGGCTTGTTTGACAATCTCATCCATACCATCTTCCTTTCAACTTGTATATTGCATCAACCAAGCGCCCACTGTGCTTGGCATAGTGTAAATATGGCCAGGAAATGGCCCATGCGGAAAACCAGCGTGTCCACCCATTGCGGGTTGCCACAAAGTAACGTCTTTGCTAACGTTTTTTTGTGTCGGCAATGCATACGATGGAATAAATGGATCATTTTTTGCATTGACCACTAAACTCGGAATTTGTATTTGGTTTAAATAGGGCTTTGCGGAAGCGCGCGACCAATAATCTTCTGTATTTTTAAACCCATGCAGCGGCGCTGTAAAAACATTATCAAATGCATACAAATCTTTGACCGCTAGGAGCGCCTCTTTTTTAAATAAGCTAGGGTGCTGCGCTAGTTTTTTCAATGCTTTAGGCTTCATACTGTGCAAAAACATGCGTGTATAAAACAAACGATTTAAGCCTTTGCCAATAGACAATCCGGCGGCGGCAAGGTCTAAGGGTGCACTAATGGCCGCTATTGCAGCAACGGTATTCTTTGCTTGATGCCCCATTTCTTCGGCCCAGCGCAACAATGCATTCCCCCCCAAAGAAACACCTACTGCGATGATTGGGCCTGAATGTGACTGGCGAAATTTTCGCAGAATCCAATCCACCTCTTCAAAATCACCAGAATGGTATGCGCGTGGTGCCAAATTGATTTCACCACTGCAGCCCCTAAAATGCGGAACCGCAAAAGCAATTTGTTGTTGCCTTGCATAATCTGCAAAAGCTTCTGCATAGTGGCTCGCTGAAGAGCCTTCTAATCCATGAAAAAGCACCAATAGCACTTGGCTTGGCACCGTAGGGGGCGTACCTGCAAGGTAATCCACGTCAATAAAGTCCCGATCTGGGCTAGCCCAACGTTGGCGAGTATATTGAATGGGCATTCCATTAACACGCTTAGAAAAATAAGCAGGCCAAATGGTTTGCAGATGCCCACTCGGCAACCAGTTTGCTGCGGCGTAATTCATCCAAAACCTATTTTTTTATTCAAAAACACTACCAACCCCATTTCAACTCCTTTTCAACTCCTTTTCAACTCTAGTTGTTAATGCAATGTAAGGGCTGGATTACTTATTTCTTGTTGTTGATCAGACATGCCTGGGCTGGCGTGGTGCAACACCATCTTCCAACCCTGCTCAGTTTTATGGTAAATATTCGTTGCCAATATAAATGCGTGTACCGGTCCTTCAGGGCTTAGTAATTCTATTTTTTCAAGTACATGATGAACCGAACTCGTTGGTGTTTGAATTTTGCGTACATGCTGAATGCTTGCAAGAACTGCTCCATCATGGCTGAACATGGATTCAAAAGAGGCACGAATGGTAACTGCGCCCAGTAGCCTAGGCCCACCTGGGTGAATGCACGCTATTTCATCTTCCTCTGACCAGCAGGCCATGAGTTGCTCGATATCACCGGCTCGCAGTGCATGGTAAAAAGCCAATTCGACTTCATCTGCTTGCTCCGCAAATGAATGCGTCTGGGGTAAAGATTTTTTTGTTGGCATGGTGCTTGCATTGTGAACCATATAAAAAACAAAACCGCCTTGATGGCGGTTTTATGCGAGGTTCAGGAAATTTAGTT
>JBIPME010000416.1:0-2801 GCA_044369275.1 Rhodoferax sp. | reverse complement strand
CGATTGCGCGGCGCACGGGCAAAAGTTCACTATCAAGCCGTTTAGTTGCGGCGCAAACTGTGCCAAGTCGCGTCGTTGAAAAAAAGACAACTTTGTTGATAGGCAGCACCTAAATCAACCACCCCATTGAAGCGCCCGAAACAACCACCCAAATCAATAACCATGTCGCGCCGCCTAGCACTTTACCAAGGAATCGCCTGCCCACGGTGGTCTACAAACTGTGCGCGCCCCGTGGGCTGCAAACCGTCCAGTGTGTGGAGCAAATGCTGGGCTGCATCGCCTGGGTCCGTGGCTGCATCGCCCACAAACGCTTGGCTTAAAGCGGAGCGCACGGTGCCCGGTTGCAGGGCGGCGACGATGGCCTCGGGCCTGCGCCGGGTGATTTCAATGGCTGCCGTTTGCAACAGCATGTTGAGCGCGGCTTTGGCGGCGCGGTAGCCGTACCAGCCGCCTTTGTGGTTGTCTTCGATGCTGCCCACCCGCGCTGAGAGTTTGGCCCAAATAACACGCTCGCCCACGGCCAGCATAGGTTCAAAGTGTTTGAGCAACAGCGCAGGCCCCACGGCATTCAGATGCATGCTTGCCAGCAAATGCCCCGCATCCAGCGCTTGCAAGCGCTTTTCAGGGCCAAGGCCTTGCACGCTCAAAGCGCCGGTGGCATCGATGACCAAGTGAAACGGTGCGTGCGCAGCCAAGGCCTGGGCACAGGCCCCAATGCGCGCCTCGTCCAGCAAATCCAGCCCTGGCTGCGTTTGCCGCCCAATGGCCAGCACCTGCGCACAGCCGGGGTCACTGCGCAAATGCCGCACAAAAGCGCCACCCAAAGCCCCGCTGGCACCTACCACCACGGCGCGGTAGCCCGCAGGCAAGCTGCGCATCGTCATGGGTGAAAGCCTATGCTGTCCATGGACAAGGTTCCCAAGGTGACATCGCGGCTGATGTAGTGGTGCGGGGTCTGCGGGTCTTGGCCCCAACGGGCTGCGCCCAGCGCAAAGTAAACAGGGGTTTGCATGGTTTTAGGCCTCGCCTGCGGCGATGCGGCGCAAGGCTTGTACGAACACCTCCACAGGCTGGCCGCCCGAGATCAAATACTGTTCATTGACGATGACCGCAGGCACCGAGTGGACGCCCGCTTGCAAGTAAAACTGCTCACGCGCACGCACCTCGCTGGCAAAAGTGTCGCTTTGCAAAATTTGCTCGGCACGCGCCACATCCATGCCCACCTCGGCCACACAGGCCAGCAGCACCGCATGCGACTCTACGCATTGCGCCCGGCCTTGGTAGGCCACCAGCAGCGCTTTTTTCAGCGCATATTGCTGCCCCTGCGTGCCTGAGATTTGCGCCCAATGCAGCAAACGGTGCGCATCCAAGGTGTTGTCAATGCGCTCGCGGCCATGGGGGGCAAACGCAAACCCCACCTCCGCCCCACGGGCGCGAATGTTCTCGCGCATCTGGGCTTGCTCTTGGGGCGTGGAGCCGTATTTCTGGGTAATGTGCTCGGTCATGTCTTGCCCGCCAGCGGGCATAGTGGGGTTGAGCTCGAAAGGCTGAAACTGCACATCGGCTTGCAGCTCCCCTTGCAACTGCTTCAAAGCCCCTTCCAAGGCCGCCAAGCCCACGGCACACCAAGGGCAGGCAATGTCAGAGACGAAGTCGATTTTGAGGGTGGCGGTCATACAAAGAAGATCCCAAAAGAAACGGAAAACAGAAATGGAAAACGGCAATGGAAAACAAAAAGAAGCGAACGCCCTATCTTGCACCAAAATCGCTAGCCGTGAAGTGGCTTGCAACACTTGCAAGCCACCCCCAAGCCACCCCAAACTAACTCAACTGCCCCCGAGCAAGGCCGCCTTAAGCTGCTCATCGGGCGGATTTGGCCCCAGCCAAATTCGCAACAAAGCGGTAAAAAACTCAGGCTCCTTCACGGGTTCGCTTTGCGGCACCCCTTTAGCAGAGATCACCGTACCCGTGCCGGGAATCCAATCCAGCGTCAGCATATCGCCGGGTTGCAGCTTTTTCGTCTCGCCAAAAATAACGCCCATGGTGCCCAAACCCGGCAAAAGATTGGACAAATCTGCCTTGTTGGCATTGCTTTGGACGCCGTGCGTAAACAATTTGCCGAACTCTTTGGAGTCAATTTCGCGCAACATGGTTAACTGAATGCGCTTGGCACCCGTGTTGCCAAACACCGCCTGCGGCGTTGAGGCCTTGGTGTCCAGGTACAAACCAGCGGCATACACCTTGAAAATCGCCTTGTAGCGCACCCCCGCACCATTGAGGCGCAGAGAATGCCCCGCCAGCTGGAGCTGGTCTTCCAAGCGCACCCCAGCCACGAGCACCGATGCTGCCGCAGTCAGCGTAGCCAAACTCAGCACCACCGCCAAAACCGTTTTTTTCATTGTTTTTTTGCCAGACACAGCCATCTCCTTGCTTGTTGTTGTAAAAATCTCCCGCCAAGCGCACACTTGAAAAACGCAACGGCCAAGCCATCGTAAATAAGCAGCCAACAAAAACAAGCTGGTTTTTTTTCAGCGTGACAACCTAAAGAGCACCAGCCGCATTCATGCAAAATCACGCCATGCACACCCCTCCATCCACTCCATCCACTCCAGCATTCACCCCAGCAAGCCCTGCCACGGACACAAACGCAAACGCAGCCCCCGCCATACTGCCTTATGCGGGCTTGCGCGTAGTCGAGTTCACCCACATGGTCATGGGCCCTACCTGCGGCATGGTGCTGGCGGACTTGGGCGCTGAAGTCATCAAAATCGAACCCCTAGGCCAAGGCCGCCAAGGCGATG
>JBIPME010000075.1:0-7561 GCA_044369275.1 Rhodoferax sp. | reverse complement strand
TTGCACCGCCGCGCTGTAATCGGCATTGCCGTACACCGCATCGAGCTGCGCGGCCACAGGCTGCATGGCTTGGATGATAGCCTGTGCCCAATCCAACAAAGGCACCGACTGCCCGGCACTCTCCAATTCCAAGCCAGGTTCGCGCCCACGCTCGGCCACGCGCTGCTGATTGCGCGACATGGCGGCGATCTCTTGCGGGCTGTCGAGCGGACTCTCGCTGCGTAAACACAGGAGCAAGAAAACGTCCAAAAAGCGCAAGGTTTGCGCCGAAATGCCAACCGGCTCAAACGGGTTCAAATCCAACAGCCGCACCTCCACATACTGCACACCCCGCGCACGCAAGGCATGCAAAGGGCGCTCCCCCGCATCAATCACCCGCTTAGGGCGAATCACGCCATAAAACTCATTCTCAATTTGCAACAAACTGTCGGCCAACTGCTGGTACGTGCCATCGGCTGCCCGCGCGCCCATAGCGGCATACGCCGGGTAGGGATGGGTTAAAGCCCCCTCCAAAGAGGCTGCATAACCTTGCAAACTGTTGTAACTCACCGCCAACTGGGCCTGCGCATCGCTCTGGTAACCCAAACGGCCCATGCGCAGCGAGGTGGCATAGGGCAAATACATGGTTTTGGCATTCATGGCCTGCAACTGGTGCGCACGCCCTTGCACAAAACTGCTGCAAACGGCGGGCGACGCGCCAAACAAATACAGCAACACAAAGCTGTGCCTGCGGAAATTGCGAATCAAACCAAAATAGGCCTCGCTCGACGTGTCTGGCAGCGACCAGTTGTAGTGAATCCCCGAAATCGTTTGCATGCGCCGTCCGTAGCGCAAACCCAAACCTGCGCGGTACACCGTTTTCAGACGCCCCGTGTTGGAACTGCCGTATTGTCCCAATGGAATTTGCGCATCCGCAGGCAAAGTGCAAGGCATGCTCGATGCCCACAGCAGCTCCGAGCCCATGGCCTGCAAGGTGTAGTGCTGCACTTGCACAAGCTCGTCAATGCACGACTGCGCGCTGGCATGCACGCCCGTGATGAGTTCTATCTGGGCTTCACTAAAGTCCGTCGTGATGTGCGGGTGCGTTAAAGCCGAGCCCAAGCCCAGGGGATGCGGCGTGCTTGCAAGCGCAGCATCGGGCTGCACACGCAGACTCTCTTTCTCCAACCCACGGCCTATGCCCAAATACTGCGCAGCAGACACTTGCGCCAAGGATCCCGAAACAATATCCATAATTACGACCTTATTAACTTAATTTAGACCAGCAAGATAACACATCGCAGCAAATCCATGCACTTACAAAAATTTCCCAAACCCGGGCGTAGACTCGGCCACAGAGCGTTGTACCATGCCAGCACACCATGCAACTCAACACCGAACACCCCCACGATACGCTACAGCACGCCGCCACTGTGGTGCTTTTAAGGCAAGGCCCACACGGCCCTGAAGTCTTGCTGCTACAGCGCCACAGCCGCTCCAAAGTCTTGGGCGGTGCCTATGTTTTTCCGGGCGGCAAACTAGACGCCTTAGACATGGCAGACAACACCGCCTTGCACTTGGACCAGCCTGCCGCGCAACTCCACGCCCAACTCGCAGAAGCCCACACTGCGCCCGCCATGGCGGCGGCGCTCTACGTCACCGCCATCCGTGAAACCCTGGAGGAGTCTGGAATTTTTTTAGCCCACCACGCCACCACCGCGCACAGCCAACACGCGCTGCAACTGCTGCAACAAGGCCACAGCTTCAACCAAGTGCTGGCCCACACGGGGGCACAACTCAACACCGCAGCGCTCTTGCCATGGTCACGCTGGATCACACCGCTGCTGCCCAGCGTGGGCAACAAACGCTTTGACACCCGCTTCTTTATTGCCGCCCTGCCCCCCAACCAAACCGCACAACACGACAACCACGAAGCCGTTGCCAGTATTTGGCTCACACCCGCCGCCGCGCTAGAGCGCTACTGGGCCAACACCCTGGAACTCGCCCCACCCCAAATCATGAGCTTGGCCCATTTGGCACGCTGGCCCGATGTGCAAAGCGCCCTCCACCAAGCGCAACGCACACCGCCTGCCATGGTATTTCCAGAAACCTATGCCCAAGCGGACACCCGCATCATTTGCTACCCAGGCGACCCCCAGCACAGCATCGCCACCCGCGCCCTGCCCGGCCCCACGCGCTTGGTCTACCGCAACCAGCGTTTCGAGCCAGAGGGCGGTTTCCAAGCTTTCTTTGACTAACCCCTATCTGCACCATCATCTAAGCCCGTTACATCCGCGTTCACTTGCATTGCCTGCATAAACTGCACACACCCACATGGATAGAAATTAACTATGGAGATTATTTAATCAAATAATTAGACCCTCGCTGAAAAACTCCGCTAAGCTTGCACCGCTTTAGCACCTTATGCGTGCGAAAGCGCACATACTTTTTTTAACCATTAGGAGATTTCCATGGCAGCACTCAAAGGCTCCAAAACGGAAGACAACTTGAAAGCCGCCTTCGCAGGCGAGTCCCAAGCCAACCGTCGCTACTTGTATTTCGCAAACAAAGCCGACGTTGAAGGCCAGCCTGATGTGGCCGCATTGTTTCGCTCCACTGCAGAAGGCGAAACCGGCCATGCGCACGGTCACCTCGAATGGCTAGAACAGTGCGGCGACCCCGCCACTGGCATGCCCTTCGGCAGCACGCGTGAAAACTTGGCTTCTGCCGTCGCCGGCGAAACCCATGAATACACCGACATGTACCCCGGCATGGCAAAAACTGCCCGCGAAGAAGGGCATGAAGAAATCGCAGACTGGTTTGCCACCTTGGCAAAAGCAGAGCGTTCACACGCCAACCGCTACGCCAAAGCCTTGGCCGAATTAGTGGATTAATCACAGCAGTTTCAAAGCAGCGGCTTAACCGCCGCGCAAAGACCAAAACATTGTTGGGGTCTTTGGCCTTTGAACCATCTGTGTTGGGTGTTGCTTGCAGCGCCCAATTCAGAGTGTTCATCGCAGCGTGCGCAAACCCGAAGCAGGCAGCTTTCACCGTTTGAACACCGTTTGAGTCCCTTTTTAGTTCTTCAACCCAACCTAATAAAAATCCAACCATGACCAGAGAAGGCAACCTGTCCGCACCCACCCGCCACCCCATTGACTGGCAAGGCGCAGATTACTACGACGAAGAAAAAACCTTTGTCGAGCTAGAGCGCATCTTTGACATCTGCCATGGTTGCCGCCGCTGTGTGAGTTTGTGCGGGTCGTTCCCCACCCTGTTCGATTTGGTCGACGACAGCAGCACCGGCGAGGTCGATGGCGTGGCCAAAGCCGACTACTGGAAAGTAGTAGACCAGTGCTACCTCTGTGACCTGTGCTACATGGCCAAATGCCCCTACGTTCCCCCGCACGACTTCAACCTGGACTTTCCGCACACCATGCTGCGCGCCAAAGCCATCAAGTTCAAAAAAGGCGAAGTCAGCACGGGCGAAAAACTCCTCGCCTCTACCGATGTGCACGGCAAGTTTGCGGGCATTCCCATCGTCGTACAGGCCGTCAACGCCATCAACCAAACCCAAGTTGCACGCAAAGTCTTGGAAAACACCCTAGGCGTCGACAAAGACGCTTGGCTACCGAGCTTGGCCCCGAAAAAATTCCGCAGCGGCACGCCCAAAGCCAAAGCCAGCACCGTCACCGATGGTGCCAACACCCCCGGCAAGGTTGCCATTTACGCCACCTGCTACATCAACTACAACGAACCCGGCATTGGGCTGGACCTGCTGAAAATTCTGGACCACAACGCCATTCCCTACGTCATCGTAGAAAAAGAAAAATGCTGCGGCATGCCCAAGCTCGAACTCGGCGACCTAGAGTCCGTGAACGCCAGCAAACAAGCCAACATCCCCGTCTTGGCACGCTATGCCAAAGAAGGCTATGCCATCCTTGCTGCGGTGCCGAGCTGCGCGCTCATGTTCAAACAAGAACTGCCACTGATGTACCCCAACGACAGCGACGTGCAACTGGTCAAAGACAGCATGTGGGACCCCTTTGAATACCTGATGCAGCGCAAACGCGACAACCTGCTCAAAACCGAATTCCCCGTGCCCTTGGGCAACGTCAGCTACCAAATACCCTGCCACGGACGGGTGCAAAACATTGGCAAAAAAACAGAAGAGATGCTCAAAATGATCCCGGGCAGCACCATCAACAGCATCGAACGCTGCTCAGGCCACGCCGGCACCTTTGGCGTCAAAAAAGCCACGCACCAGCAAGCCATGAAAATTGGCAAACCCGTCTTCAAAGCCATGGCCACCATGAAAGACGGCTCCAAGCCCGACTACATCAGCTCCGACTGCCCCTTGGGCGGCCACCACATTGCGCAAGGCTTTGAAGTCAACGCACTCGGCACGCCCGAATTGCAGCACCCCCTGTCCTTGGTGGCCAAAGCCTACGGACTGAAATAAAACCACAGCCCCACTTTGCCCACCACCCTGCCCCATTAACCACACCCTTATGCAAAACACCGGCCACATCACCCCCGAAAGCCTCATGACCCTTGAGGCTTACAGCAAATACCGCAAAGCCAACCAGCACCAAATCATTGCGCACCGCCAATTGCGCAGCGTACAACTGGGCGAACACATCAACCTGCAATTCGAATCGGAAACCACCATCCGCTACCAAATTCAGGAAATGCTGCGGATTGAAAAAATCTTTGAAGAAGAAGGCATCTTGCAAGAAATCGAGGCCTACGCACCGCTGGTGCCCACTGGCAGCAACTGGAAAGCCACCATGCTGCTGGAATACCCCGACATCAACGAACGCAAACGCGAACTGGCCCGCCTCATTGGCGTGGAAGACCAAATGTTTGTCGAAGTCGAAGGCCACACCCGCGTCTACGCCATTGCCGACGAAGACCTAGACCGCGAGAACGACGAAAAAACCTCCGCCGTGCACTTTGTGCGCTTCGAATTCAGCCCCGCCATGCGTGCCGCCATCCAAGCCGGTGCCAACGTCAAACTAGGCTGCGACCACACCAACTACCCCGCCCACACCACCATCAGCCCCGAGACTTTAAGCGCCCTTGCAGGCGACTTGCACTAACTTCTCTGCACACCAAGCTTGCGCTGCGCAGCATTAAGGGGCTGCGCACAGCAGCGCCAAAACCTCCTCCATGGCGTGTAAAAACAAGGCCACGTCGGCCTGGCTGGTGGCAGGGCAAACCAGCATCATGTTGTGAAAAGGGGTGATTAAAACGCCACGATTAAGCAGCGCCAAATGCAGCGCATGCTCCAGTGCCGCATCCATAGCCGCACTGGCTTGGCTGCCATTGCGCGGCGGTGTAGCGCAAAACTGAAACTCTACACGCGCGCCCACCTGGGTCACGCACCAAGGCAACGGGTATTGCGCCAAGCATGCCCGCAAACCTTGCGCCAGCGCCGCTGCAAGCTGCAACATAGGGGCGTAAACCTCGGGCGTCATCAAGTGCGTCAAGGTAGCCCGCATGGCGGCCATTGCTAACAAATTGGCGCTCAGCGTGGTGCCAATGCCCGAGTGACCGGCTGGGGCCTGTTGCTTGGCAAGCTCCGCTTGGGCGGCCAGCGTGGCGCTAAAGCCATAGGCCGCACAGGGCATACCACCGCCTAAGGGTTTGCCCAGCACCACGGCATCGGGCTGCAAACCGTGGGCACGGGCATAGCCCCCTGGGCCTGAGCTGATGGTGTGGGTTTCATCCAGCACCAATAAACTTCCGTGGCGTCGAATCAGCGCCTGCGCCGCCTGCCAAAAACCCGGATCGGGCAAAACCATACCAATATTGGTCATCACCGGCTCGGCCAACACACCCGCCACATCGCCCAGCGCCAGCGCCGCCTCCAGCCCTGCCAAATCGTTAAATTCAACCACCCGCGTGGTTGCAGTGAGGTCCTGCACCTGCCCTAACAAGCTGTCGCGCTGCTGCGCTCGCCCCGCTACCAAGTCCACAAACACATCGTCTACGGTGCCGTGGTAGCAGCCATTGAACACCAGCAACACCTTGCGCCCAGTTGCAGCGCGAATCCAGCGCAGCACAAACCGGTTCGCGTCCGTGGCCGTCATGGCGAACTGCCAAAAGGGCAGGCCAAAACGCTCGGCCAAGAGCTGCGATACCCGCACCGCATCTTCGCCTGGCAGCATGGCCGTCAACCCCCGGCTGGCACGCTGCACCAAGGCCTGCGCCACCACTTCGGGCGAATGGCCAAACATCGCACCGGTATCCCCCAAACAAAAATCCACGAGGCGGTGGCCATCTACATCGTGCAAATACGCACCCTGTGCATAGTCCACGTGCAAAGCAAAAGGCGTTCCCCAGTCATGCATCCAATGCAGTGGCACCCCAAACAACAAATGCGCAGCAGCCTGTGTGGCCAAGGCTTGCGAACGGGGGTGGCGCTGAATGTAACGCGCCCGCTCTTGCACCAGCAGACTTTGAATACGTTCGGGGGCAACGCCGTGAAAAGGCAATAGATTCATCATTTACTCCTCGCATCACAATATATCGGAACCCAACACCGCACTCCACTCAAACCAGCCCCCATCGAACACACTGATGTGCTCCCAGCCCATCACCCACGCGTAGAAAAATGCCAAGGATGCGCGCCAGCCTGTGCCGCAATAAAACACCGTGGGATGCGTGGGGCCAATGCCCTGTGCTTGCCAAAATTGCGCGATTTCTGCCGCCGGGCGCATGCTGCCATCGGCCAACTGGTAGGCCCGCATGCTGTTGACATCGCAACCATCGCCGGCCTGCCCCCAGCGGGCGCCCGGAATGTCGCCTTTGGCTGCGATGTAGTTGTACCCCGAGGTCTCGCCAGTGAACTCCGCCCAGGTGCGAATGCTCGCAAGCACCGTGCCAGGCTGCACGCGTGCGGCGCAAACCTGCGCCAAATTCAACAGCAATGCAGGCCGTGCGGGAACGGCGCAGCCAAAGGCGGTGGCCGGTGCATACACCTGGGCCGCTTGCAAGGCCCAAGGCAGCCCCGCCAAAGCCCAAGCCTGCAAGCCCCCATTGAGCAAACGCAGGTCGCGCACACCGGCATAGAGCATCAAATGCGCCACCCGCGCAGCCCCCGCCATATTGCGGCTGTACAAAATCACGGTGCTGTCTTGGGTGACGCCGAGCTCTAGCAAATACTGCAACAAAACTGCATCGTCCACCTTGTTCCAAAAAGGCAAGGCCTCCATGCGCTGCGTATGCAGCAGGGCCGCGCCGGGCAAATGGCTGCGCCCTTGCGTGGGCTCAGGCGCAGTGCAAACTTCAAACAAACGCCAAGATGCATTCGGCCCTGCGGGCACGGGCTGGCCCTGCAAAAGGGCATGCAACCAGTGCGGTGAAACCAGATGCTGGCCACGCGGCAAGTCCGCAGCAAAAAACGCGCTGCTTCGCACCCCCATCGTTCAGATCCCCATCGTTCGCATACCCATACCCATACCCATACCCATACACATACCCGGTTGGCGCAAAGCAGCCGCCGCGCTAGTGCTTTGGCTTTTGCTTTTGCTTTGGCGTGAAAACCAAGTTGGCGATCACGGCAAAAACAATGACA
>JBIPME010000415.1:0-2813 GCA_044369275.1 Rhodoferax sp. | reverse complement strand
TGGTGGTGGGCTTGTACCTGGCGGCTTGGTGGGCGTTGGCGCTGGGCAGCGTTTCGGGGGTTTGGGCCTTTCCCAGTGTGTGGCCCCAGCAATGGACTTGGGACGCCTGGGCGCAGGTGGCCGCCAGTGCCCGTACCGTGGGGACCACGCTGGGTTTGGCGCTGGTGGCGGCCACGCTGTGCTGGTTGTGGTGGATTTTGTGGCTGGAGATGGCGCCCCGACGTTTGCAGCAATGGCTGCAGCCCGTGCTATGGTTGCCGCTGCTGCTGCCCAGCGTGTTGTGGGCGGCGGGTTTGTATGCGCTGGCCTTGCGCTGGCAGCTACAGGGGCAGTGGCTGGGGCTGGTGTTGGCGCATTCGGTCATGGTTTTGCCCTATGTGGGCTTGGCGCTGGAGCCTGCGTACCGGGCGGTGGATGCGCGCCAAGCTGCGCTGGTGGCCAGTTTGGGGCAGGGGCCTTGGCGTTATAGGTGGTGCGTTAAATGGCCGCTGCTGCGCCCGGCTTTGGCCTCGGCTTGGGCCGTGGGGTTTGCGGTGAGTGTGGCGCAGTACCTGCCCACGCTGTACCTGGGCGCAGGCCGCTTTGCCACGGTGACCACCGAGGCGATCAGCCTGGCCGCAGGCGGCCAGCGGGCCTTGCTCAGCGCCTATGCCGCTTTGCAAATGCTGCTGCCCATGCTGGCTTTTGCCGCTGCCGCATGGTGCGCCAGACCGCGCCGGTTTGCCGCGCAGTGATTCGGTGATTCGGTGATCCGCTGGTGCTGGTGCTGGAACGATGGCGATGGCGGTGTTGGTTGTGGCGTAGGGATGCTGGGTGGATGGGGTGGGGCCTGCTGTAGCCGCTGGGCTGCGTACATCGAGTTAGTTGGATTTACGCCTATCGGTATCAGTTTGGGTGGATTTTTCGGTATGAATTCCGGTATGAGTTCCGGTATGAATTGGGGTAGATGGGTTGGGCAGAGGGCTTGGGAGGCCTTGCGATGAAGGAATATGTATGTACCAAGGATTAGAGATTGCGCTCACGCGCTTGGGCACGGCCTCGCACACCTTGCTCCAAGACTTGGTGTTGCAGGTGCCCGGCGGTGAAATTCTCACGCTCATGGGCCCCAGCGGCTGCGGCAAAAGTGCTTTGTTGGCGGCGGTGGCGGGCACTTTGGCCTGCCTGTCCGAGGGGTTGGTGCCCTTGCAGTTTGCTGGGCGGGTGTGCCTGCATGGGCGCGAGTTAACGCAGCTGCCCGCGCACCAGCGCAAGGTGGGGCTGGTGTTTCAAGACGCTTTGCTGTTTGCGCATTGGACGGTGGCGCAAAACCTGCTCTTTGCGCTGCCCGCCACCGTGCCCAAGGCGCAGCGCCTGGCGCGGGTGCAGTGGGCTTTGGAGGAGGCAGATTTGGTGGGCTTTGGCGCACGCGACCCGGCCACTTTGTCGGGCGGGCAGCGTGCGCGGGTGGCGCTGTTGCGGGCTTTGCTGGCCGAGCCCCAAGCGCTGTTGTTAGACGAGCCGTTTTCCAAGTTGGATGCGGCGTTGCGCGGCCAATTGCGCCCCTGGGTGTTTGCCCATGTGCGCCAGCGGCGCATTCCGGTGGTGCTGGTCACGCACGACCGCCAAGACATTGCCGACCCGCTTCGGGTGGTGGAGCTTGCGCCATGCTAGACCAGCGCCTGCAAACCCTGTTGCGCCCGATCTTGCACGCGCTGGCTTGTCCCCTGGCGCGTTGGGGGCTGCGTGCCAACACCGTCACTTGGCTGGGCTTTGGCGTGGGCGTGCTGGCGGCGTGCGCCATAGCTTGGCAAGCCTATGCCCTGGGGCTGGCGGCGTTGCTGCTGTCGCGTGCCATGGACGGGCTCGATGGCGCCCTGGCCCGCTGCACGCAGCCCACGCGCTATGGCGGCTTTCTGGACATTACGCTGGACTTTATCTTCTACGCCAGCATCCCGCTGGGTTTTGCCCTGGCCAACCCTGGCGCCAACGCGCTGGCGGCTGCGGTGCTGTTGTGCGCCTTTGTCGGCACGGGCAGCAGCTTTTTGGCCTTTGCCATATTAGCGGCCCAATCCGGCTTGGCGCAGCCCGCAGGCCTACGCAAAAGCTTTTACTACCTTGGCGGTTTGACCGAGGCGGGCGAAACCCTGCTGGCTTTTGCCGCCATGTGCGTGTGGCCGCAGCACTTTGCGGCCATCGCCTACGGCTTTGCCTGCCTGTGCCTGCTCACCGTTGTGGCGCGCATTGCAGCGGCCCGGCGCAGCTTTGCCGCAACCCCAGCGCCCCACCATGAAAGCTAGCGCCCGCATGTCCTCAACGCCCCAAACACCCCGCACGTCCGCCACACCGCCTATACCGCCAACGTCCCCCACCTTCACTGCCGCTGCAACCGCAAAGCCCCCGCATGGGCGGCGCTACGTTGGGCTGTTCATGGGGCTGGTGGTGTTGGCGGTGCTGGGTCTGTACGCGGTGTTGGACTTGGGCGCTTACCTGAATTTGCCGGCACTGCAAGCCAGTCTGGCCGCCATGCGTGCGCTGTATGCCCAATCGCCGCTGTGGGTGCTGCTGGGTTTTGGCGTGGTGTATGCGCTGGCCACGGCCATGCCCCTGCCCGTGGCGGCGGCGCTGACGCTGGCGGCGGGCGCGTGGTTTGGGCTGCTGTGGGGCGTGTTGGTGGTCTCGATGGCCTCCACCCTGGGGGCCACATTGGCCATGCTCAGCGCGCGCTACCTGCTGCGCGACTGGGTTCAAGCGCGCTGGGGGCACCGGCTGGAGCCGCTGCAACGCGGCATTGCGCGCAACGGGGCGTGGTACTTGCTGAGCTTGCGCCTCATGCC
>JBIPME010000414.1:0-2818 GCA_044369275.1 Rhodoferax sp. | reverse complement strand
AACTTCTGAGCACCGTAGCAGCCCTCAGCCCTGGAAAGCCCGCGCAGTTTTATATGGAACGAAAAGGCAAAAAACTCAGCCTTGAAGTCACACCGAACATGCGCCCTAAACCCAAAGCGCAACAATAAGCGCTACTGCGGTGCAGCCCATAGGCACAGCAGTAGTGCGCAAGTGAGGTTCGATCTGTGCAACTGCTTGCTTGAACGGCATCGCTTGCACGCAGCATGCAAGCCTTTGCACTGCACCACAAGGTATTGTGCGATGCGCGCTCAACACTTCTTCATTCACTGGGTGGCTGGGTATGCCGAATGAAAAACTGTGCAGCCCAAATACCAACCTCGTACAAGATGCACATCGGTATGGCCAAAGCCAATTGAGAGACCACGTCGGGTGGCGTCACAATAGCTGCTGCCACAAAAGCGACCACAATAAAGTAACTCCGAAAACTTTTAAGCTTTTCCACGGTCACCACGCCCATACGGGCCAGCACAACGACCGCAATGGGCACTTCAAAGGCCAAGCCAAAAGCTAAAAACATTGACAGCACAAAGTCCAAATACGCTTCGATATCTGGTGACGCCGTAATGGCCTTGGGCGCAAAGCTCTGAATGAATTTAAAAACTTGGCCAAAAACAAAGAAATAACAAAAAGAAATGCCAATAAAAAATAATAAGGTGCTAGAAACCACCAACGGCAAAACCAATCTTTTTTCATGCGCATACAAGCCCGGCGCTACAAAGGCCCATATCTGCCACAGCACCACGGGAAGTGCCGCCAAAAAAGCCGCCATCAGCATGATTTTTAAGGGCACTAAAAATGGCGAAATCACCGAGGTCGCAATCAAAGTGGTCCCTTTAGGCAACGCCGCCACCAACGGCGCTGCCAATAGGTCGTACAACGCTGCGGGCCCAGGATAAAAGGCTAGCACCGCTAGCGCAATGCCAATGGCCAAGCAAGCCTTGACCAAACGATCACGCAACTCCACCAAATGTTGCACAAAAGGCTGTTCCGTGGCGGCCAGGGGATCGTTTTCAGAGGATTTATTGCGCATGCAGAGCTTATTTCATTCGTTGCGGACGGTGCTTGGCCACCCGCGCAGCGCCAGACAGGGCCTTGGTGCGCACGCCATTGCGCGCCTTATACCAATTAGGGGTTGCTTTTTGTTTGACCCGCCATTTTTTATGTGGGCGTTTGTAAATGGGGTAATCCGGCCGAGAGTCCGCCTGCGATGCCGACGATTCAGACCAGATTTCTTTCAATTCGGCAGACTGGCTGTGCAGTGATTGCGACACCTCGTTGGCAGCACCCTCTACGGTTTCGCGCATTTTTTTCAATGCGTCTAACTCCATAGAGCGGTCAACCTCTGATTTCACCTCAGCGACGTACCGCTGCACACGCCCAATCCATAAACCTATGGTTCGGGCTACTTGGGGTAGTTTTTCTGGCCCTATGACCAGCAATGCCACAGCGCCAATCAGCGCAAGCTTGGAAACACCTAAATCAATCACGCGCTCAAGACTTTTGCCGTGCTTCTACATCGATTGTAGATTTTTCAACAGCAGCATGCGCCACTTGCGCTGCTGGTTGCGGATTTTCTGTAGAAGATGAAGATGAAGAACCGTCTTTCATTCCGTCTTTAAACCCTTTGACCGCCCCTCCTAAATCGGCACCCATATTTTTTAATTTTTTAGTACCGAACAGCAAAACAACAATCAGCAAAACGACTAGCCAATGCCAAATGGAAAATGAACCCATGAAATTCTCCTATCAATAATTGCGAATTTTAATCTGTCTTGGTAGACACCACTGAAATGGTTTGCATTACCCTCTTGCCCAAGGGCGTGTTCCGCCCATCACGTGAAAGTGCAGGTGGTGCACTTCTTGCCCACCTTCTTGCCCCGTGTTGGTCAACAGCCGAAAGCCACCCTCTGGATACGGGTTGCAGCCTTCTTGCTGCGCCAGCTTGGGCACCAAGGCCATCATGCGCCCCATCATGCCCGCATGGGCTGCCTCAATGTGTGCCATGGAGGCGATGTGCGTCTTCGGAATAATTAAAAAATGCACCGGTGCCCAAGGATTGATGTCGTGAAATGCAAAAAACTCATCGTCTTCATAAACGATGCGCGACGGTATTTCCTTGGCAACAATTTTGCAAAAAATACATGAATGGTCTCTGTGTTTCATCGTGTTTTCCATAAAAGCATCTCCTCTGCGCGCTCCAGTGTTGTTAATCGCCATTTTTCTACTCTTTTGCGGTCTTTGGCCAGCGTTCTCCTCCAACACAGACTTGCAGCACCTGCTTGCAACACCGGATTGCAACACCGGATTGCAATGCCCGCTTGTCAATACACTTTTTATTGGGGTGTATTGCGTGGCGTTTCAACCTGTACTTCTGCGGTTTCACGCGCAATGGCTTTGCGCAGGGCTTTCTCCTCAATGCCACTGGTGCCCGCACGGCGCGCCAGCTCTTCTATGACCTGCTGCGGGTGCAGGCCGTAATGGCTGAGCGCAATCATGCAATGAAACCACAGGTCCGCTACTTCGTTCACTATTTTGCTGGGGTCTGCGCCATGGTCCGCGTCTTTGGCTGCCATGACCACTTCGGTGGCTTCTTCACCAATTTTTTTCAAAAAAGCATCGGGGCCTTGGTGCAACAGCCGCGCCACGTAGCTCGCTTGCGGGTCACCCCCCAACGAAGGTTTGCGACTTTCTATCACGGCAGCGAGTTGGGCCAATATTTGGCCGGAGGGGTCTTGATGGCTCATAACGCGTTATTTGTAAATGGTCTCAGGGTCTTTTAAGACTGGGTCCGCATCTT
>JBIPME010000083.1:0-7129 GCA_044369275.1 Rhodoferax sp. | reverse complement strand
CCAAAAGCCCGTCACCGCGTCCGCTAGCATTTGGCTGGGGGAGGCAGTGCCGGTCAGTGCCGAAAGGCCTCCGAACAGCAGGTCAAACGGAACACGGTGCGCGTCCGCCCACGTGCTACCCAAGGCCCCCATGTCGATCACACCCTCCCAAAAATTTTGCAGTGCTTGGCGGGCGCTATCGCGTGCGGCTTGGCGCGATTTGCCTTGGGCCTGCGCAAAACCATGCGCCAGCGCCACTGCATTCATGGCGCCCGCGCTGGTGCCGCTAATGCCCTCAAAGTCTATGCGCCCGTCTTCCAGCAACACGTCGAGCACCCCCCACGTAAATGCGCCGTGCGAGCCTCCGCCTTGTAGGGCAAGGTTGACCATCGGGGCAGCTGCGGTAGTGGGGAGGGAGTCAGTCATGGCGCTAGCTTATTCCATTTGCAAATTATTTTTTACTTGGGGCAAAGTGCTGAAAGGGTGAAAGGGCGAAGCAGCAAGCACTTCGCTTAAGCATTCAACCCACAGCATCTCCCACCGCCACAATCCAGCTTGACCGCAACGCTGTGTGATTTACCGCGCTTTCGCCACTCTGCGGTATTGCATGGCCTCGGCGACGTGGCCGAGTTGGGTGTTGGCTTCACCGGCCAAGTCGGCAATGGTGCGGGCTATTTTTAAAGTGCGGTGGGTGCCGCGTGCGGACCAGCCTAGGCGGCTGGCTGCGGCTTGTAGGAACTGGGCGGCGCTGGGCTCTAGGTGGATATGCAGGTCCATGTCTTGGCCTGCCAAAGCTTGGTTGGCTTTGCCTTGCCGGGCATGGGCCAGTGCCCGGGCGGCGCTGCTGCGGGTGCGGATGCTGGCCGAGCTTTCGCCCACGGGGCTGTCTAACAGGTCGCTGGCGGGAATGGCGGGGACTTCAACATGCAGGTCAATGCGGTCCATCAGCGGGCCGCTGAGTTTGGATTGGTAGCGGTTCACTTGGTCGGGCGTGCAGCGGCAGTTTTGCACCGCCGCGCCCAGGTAACCGCAGGGGCAGGGGTTCATGGCGGCAATGAGTTGAAAGCGGGCGGGGAATTCGGCCCGCCGCGTGGCCCGCGCGATGGTGATGGTGCCGGTTTCCAAGGGTTCGCGCAAAGCCTCGAGGGCGCTGCGGTGGAATTCGGGGAATTCGTCTAGAAACAATACGCCGTGGTGGGCCAGTGATATTTCACCGGGCTTAGGGGGCGATCCGCCGCCCACCAAGGCCACGGCGCTGGCCGAGTGGTGGGGCGCGCAGGTGGGGCGCTGGCCCCAGTGGTCCATGGAAAAGCGCCCGCTTAAGCTGCGCACGGCCGCGCTTTGCAAGGCTTCTTCGCTGCTCATGGCGGGCAAGATGCCGGCAAAGCGCTGTGCCAACATGGATTTGCCGGAGCCGGGCGGCCCCATGAGGAGCAGGCTATGGCCACCGGCGGCGGCAATTTCTAAGGCTCTTTTGGCGGCCGCTTGGCCTTTGACGTCGGCCACATCGCCGTAGCAGTACGACGCGGCTGGGGCGCTGGCTTGCACGCGTTCGAGCCCGTAGCTGTCGGCACCCGTGCGGGGCGCTGTACCGGACGATGTGGGCTCAGAAAAGTGCTGCACCACGTCGAGCAAATGCCGCGCTGCATAGACCTGGGTTTGCGGCACCAGCGCGGCCTCTTGCGCATTTTCCACGGGCAAAACCAAGCGGCTTGCGCAGCCACTGGCATGCAGGGTGAGGGCCATGGCCAAGGCACCACGGATGGGGCGCAACTCACCGGAGAGGGAGAGTTCGCCCGCAAATTCGTAACCTGCTAAGGCGTCTGCGTCAATTTGACCGCTGGCGGCCAAGATGCCTAAGGCGATGGGCAAGTCCAGACGGCCCGAGTCTTTGGGCAAGTCGGCGGGAGCCAGGTTGACGGTGATTTTTTTGTTGTTGGGAAACTCCAGGCCTGCGTTTTGGATGGCGCAGCGCACGCGCTCGCGTGCTTCTTTCACTTCCATTTCGGCCAAGCCCACGAGGGTGAAATTGGGCAGCCCGTTGGACAGGTGCACTTCGACTGTGACCTTCGTGGCTTCGAGTCCTAACAGAGCGCGGCTCTGCACCAAAGATAAACGCATACGATGATGTCCTCTAAACGCGCACCGTGACTGCTTATTGCAGCGGGTTTTGCACCAACACAGTGCGAACTGGTTATTTATACAGTGCATCTTAGCGCCTACTTTGGCGCAAGGCTAGTGTTTAGTGGGGTCGATTTGAAAAAAATTGTTGGCACGAAGTCTGCTTTACCTTATGCAGAGCTTACCCAAACTGGAGGATGTATGAAACTCGTTACGGCCATTATCAAACCGTTCAAACTCGACGAGGTGCGTGAAGCCTTGTCCGACATTGGCGTGCAAGGTATTACGGTTACCGAGGTCAAGGGCTTTGGCCGCCAAAAGGGCCACACCGAGCTGTACCGTGGCGCGGAGTATGTGGTGGATTTTTTGCCCAAAGTCAAAATTGAAGCCGCTGTGGACGCCGCACTGGTGGAGCAGGTGATTGAGGCGATCGAAAAAACTGCCCGCACCGGCAAGATTGGGGACGGGAAAATCTTTGTGTCTGCGTTAGAGCAGGTGGTGCGCATTCGTACAGGGGAGGTTGGCAAAGAGGCACTCTAACTTTCATACCCGCCCAGCCTGCGCGCCCGCGCCTGAAAGCTATTTCACGCCCACTGTTTTTAAACAGTTTTTCTATTGTTTTCGAAGCGCTTTAGAACCGTTGCAGAACCGTTGTAGAACCGCTTTCAAGAAGGATGGTTCCCATGAAACGAATTTTATTTTCGCTGGCTTTGGCTGGCAGTTTATGGTCTTTCACCTCCTTAGGCACGGCGCAAAACAGCGCCCCGACGGGGCCCTTACACGCGGCCAGCGATGCCGTATTGGCCAGCAGCGCCGCCCCGTCGGCGGGGCTTTCCGCACTGCCCACAACGACCGCAGCGTCTGAGACAGCCAGCGCCCAAGCCTTGCCCACGGTGCCCGTGACGCTCACAGGTACGGTCATTGGGGCGCAAGACAACGTGGCCCCCAAGCCTGACAAAGGCGACACGGCTTGGATGATGCTGTGCACGCTGTTGGTGATTTTGATGACGGTACCCGGTCTTGCGTTGTTTTACGGGGGCTTGGTGCGCGGTAAGAACATGCTCTCGGTGCTGATGCAGGTGTTGGTGACGTTTTCCTTGGTGGTGTTTTTGTGGTTCGTCTATGGCTACAGCCTGGCATTCACCGAGGGCAATGCGGTGCTGGGTGGATGGAACCGCTTGCTGATGCAGGGGGTGTGGGACAACGTCACGGGCAGTTTTGCCAGCGTGGCCACTTTTAACAAGCAGGTGGTGATTCCTGAGATCGTTTTCGCCGCATTCCAAGCCACATTCGCGGGCATTACCTGTTGCCTGATTGTGGGCTCGTTGGCCGAGCGCATTAAGTTTTCTGCCATGCTGGTGTTCATGGTGCTGTGGTTTACGTTCAGCTACGTGCCTATCGCGCACATGGTGTGGTTTTGGATGGGGCCCGATGCGTACAGCGCCAAATCGCTGGTGGGCGCAATGGACGCCAAGGCTGGTTGGATTTGGCAAAGCGGTGCGCTGGACTTTGCGGGCGGCACCGTGGTGCACATCAATGCCGCCGTGGCCGGTATTGTGGGGGCGGTTTTTCTGGGTAAACGCGTGGGCTACGGCAAAGAGGCCATGGCCCCGCACAGCCTGACCTTGACGATGGTGGGAGCAAGCCTGTTGTGGGTGGGCTGGTTTGGCTTTAACGCAGGCTCTGCATTAGAGGCCAATGGCTTTGCGGCTTTGGCCTTCATTAACACCTTGGTGGCTCCGGCCGCTGCGGTGCTTACCTGGTGCTTGGGAGAGGCCATGCACAAGGGCAAGGCGTCCATGCTGGGGGCAGCCTCGGGGTTGGTGGCGGGTTTGGTCGCCATCACCCCTGCTGCGGGCAATGTGGGCATTGCAGGGGCTTTGGCGATTGGGCTGGTTGCGGGGTTTGCGGGGTTGTGGGGCGTCACGGGTTTAAAGCGCTTGCTCAAAGCAGACGACTCGCTGGACGTGTTTGGCGTGCACGGGGTTTGCGGCATTGTGGGTGCGCTGCTCACAGGGGTGTTTAACTCACCCAGCTTGGGCGGCCCGGGCTTTGTGAACGATTGGGTTACGCTGAGCAGCATCAGCGCCGCTGATTATTCGGTGCTAGAGCGCGTAGGGATTCAAGCCCAAGCGGTACTCACCACGGTGGTGTGGTCTGGGGTAGTCTCGGTCACGGCCTACTTTGTGGTGGACAAGACCATGGGCTTGCGTGTAACGCAAGAGCAAGAGCGCATCGGGCTGGACATCAGCTCCCACGGCGAGACGGCCTACAACCGTTAGGGCGCGCTAGGCGCACCCCTAGGTGGCAGTGCAAGGGCGCCCTTACACTGCACCTGCACCAAGAAACTGCACCGAAGCTGCGGTGCAAGCAGTTTGGTGCGGTTTCTGTGGTGCGTGCGCCCTGGCGTTCACGCTGCGTGGTGTAGGCTTTGCCTGCACCAACGCTGAACAGCTTGGACCCGCTTTAATACTCGATGTCTTTTTCAACGTCTAGCAATTTACGCCGTGCCAATGCCAAGTTGGCACGCGATTTGTCCAGAACAAAGTACAGGAAAATGCCTTCTTCGCGTGCCAATGGGCGCAGTATGTGGTACTGCTTGCCCAGCGTGATCAGCATGTCTTCAATCACATCGTTCAAGCTCAGCTGGTGCATGGTCTTGAGCTTGGCGCGCACCACTTCGGTGTTGCCAGCGGCGGCGATTTCTAAATCAACGCCGGAGCCCGCAGAGCCCATCATCATTCCACTCGAAGAATCGACTAGCGCGGCAGCAAGCGCACCGTCAACACTCATGAGACTGTCTAACGACATTTTTATGGTTGCCATGGTTTTTCTTTCTTTAGTATGTTTTGATAAAAAAACGGATTCGACACCAAACACACTTAACACGTGCAAACCGCTCCCTACACGGTAGGGCCATCAGACTAACCAGCTCCCTTTAACCATTCTCTTTAACTACTCTCTTTAACTATTCCCTTTGGTTATTCCTGCATTAACGTCATTGCATGCTCCGATCTAAGCGCTTAGCGATTTGGGCGCACGCATGGGTTACTTGGGCCAAGATGGCATCTCGCCCCGCCAATACCGCCAACACCACGGTGTCTTGCGCAAGTGGCAAGGCGCAAAAATAGACAAAGCCGGACTCTAAATTCACCGTAATGCTTTTGGCGCTGCCCAGCTGCGCCTCTTGGGATACGACCGCCCCAATCGCCACGATGGAGCTCGACAAGGCCGCCATGCGCTGCGCATCCAGCGGGTTGCGCCCCGCGCTGGCCAAATTAAAGCCGTCTTGCGAGGCGATGGAAACGGTACGAATGCCTTGCAAATGGGCGGCCAATTGGGCCGCTTCTTGCTGTAATAACTGAATGGTTTCGGGGTTAATGGTCATGCTCAGGAAGGTCCATGGTCTCTATTTGAATCAACAAGGTGTCCAACATACACAGCACGTCCTCGCGCTTGCGCACATCCACCGCCAAAATCGGCAGCAACAGGCCATGCGCGGCCAAGCTTTCGGCGTAGGCGTCTAAACTGGGTTGGGGGTGCGACTCTAAACGCCCTACGCCAATCACGCAAGGGATCTGCTGCAGTTCTTCGGCAAAGTGCGTGAGGCAAAGCGCCAAATCCGCCAACGGATCAGCACGGCTGTTGTCGAACAACATAATGAGCCCGAGCGCATTGCGGCTCAAAATGCGCCACATAAAATCGAAACGGGCTTGGCCTGGTGTGCCAAACAAACGCAGCCGGTCCCCGTTTTCCAAGGTGAACTGGCCCAAATCAAAACCCACCGTCGTGGTCGCCTTGGCCACCTCGCTGTCCGAATTGGCCACCTCGGTAGACACCAGCGTGGTGTCACTGATGGTTTGAATCGCCGTCGTTTTGCCCGCCCCCATGGGGCCGGTGAAGAGCAGTTTGTATTCCTTCATTGCCTGTACCTCGCTGCTATGCCAGTTTCAAAGAGCGCCGAATGGTCTGCAACAGCCCCTGCTTAACGCTGGGGTAGCGGGGCTTGGGCTTGGCCACACGGCCCTCTTTTTGCAACGGCAATGGCTGTGCCACGGAATGCACCAACAAACCTTGGGCATCCAAAACTTGCAGCAAATCCTTGCATGCGGCCTCTGGTCGGCGCGACAGGCGGCTCAAATCGGCGGCACCCAGGGGTTGGTGCAACAAAAATATAGCCATGCGCGTCCAGTGCGGCTGCTGTAACAGCAAACTCTGAGGGGGCCAACGGGTTAATTTGAACTTGCCGTCTCGCAGTGGCAGTGCGGCGATAGGCGCGGCTATGGGCGCGGCGCTGACCGATTTGTTGCTTGGCACGCTTTTTTTTGTATTTATTTTCGCATTTACCTCCCAACCTGCAATGATCAAGCGTTTTGCGGTGGATAAACAAAGAATAAACGCCTCGGCTTTGAGAGGCCGCTCCAACTCCAAAGCACCCTTGGCAGGCACACCCCGCGCCAGCACGGGTAAACACAGGCAGGCCCCGTTCTTGGGGATTTGCAGTGGATGCAACTCCGCATACTCTACCGACACCAACTGCAAGTCCAGCGCTCCCTGCGGCGGATCGACTAGCTGCCAATGCGTGTTAATCTGGTTTGACAGCCGAAGAATCGTACGTAACAGCTGCACCTCTGCGCTTGATAAGCCTAAAACTCCAAAAGTTAGCATAGCTAATGGCCCCCTCACAGTTGCAGCTGACATATGGATTGATCGATTTATTTGCTTGCTTATTTGTTCTGCACAAACAACGTTTTCAATTATGTCAGATCAAAAACAAAAAACCATCAAAATTTTAGAATATCTCTATCAAATTTCAACACACAAACCAGTAAATTGCTTAATTTGCAAAAAACAGATTAATATAATTTTCATTATGTACTTCTTTACATTCAAAATTAACACAATTAATTAATTTGCACAATGTCCCGCAACCCATACCAACACACACACACACAGCGTCACCCACCCTCACCCACAATCGCATACTGTGCCAACCTCGCAACACGCAACCACTCCCCCACATAACCAG
>JBIPME010000413.1:0-2822 GCA_044369275.1 Rhodoferax sp. | reverse complement strand
CCGTCTTTGACGCGGTAGCCGGTGGAGCCTACGTGGGAGCCTTTTTTCAAGGCGGCGGTGCGGTCCAGAACGTTGCGCGCATAGGCGATGACTTTTTGGCCGCGCTTGGGGTTGTAGCCGCCTTTGGGCCCTGCTTTTTCAAAGCCCTTGTCTTGCGCAATGGCGTCGGTGCCATAGAGCGCGTCGTACAAAGAGCCCCAGCGGGCGTTGGCCGCGTTCAGGGCGTAGCGGGCGTTGAGCACGGGCACCACCAACTGCGGTCCGGCTTGCTTGGCCAGTTCGTTGTCTACGTTGGCCGTGGTAATTTTGACTTTGCTGGGTGAGGGCACCAAGTAGCCAATGCTTTCTAAAAAAGCTTGGTAGTGCGTGATGTCGTTGGGCTGGCTTGGCTCGCCTTGGGTCAGCGCGCCGGGGTGGGTTTGGTGCCACGTGTCTAAGGCCGTTTGCAGGCGGTCGCGCTCGCGCAAAAGGGCCGCATTTTTGGGGGCTAAGTCGCGCACAATGGCCGCAAAGCCTTGCCAAAATGCCTCTTCTGTAATGCCGCTGCCGGGCAATACGTTTTGCGAAATGAACTGGTGCAATACGCTGGCCACTTGCAGACCCTGAACCGCGATGCGTGGTGTTGAAGATGTCATTGAAAACCTTATTGAAGTCTAAATTGGAGTAGCCATACGCTTTGTGCTGCAAGGCGTATGCAGTTGCTGCTTACCCATCCCCTGGATGCCATGCACAGGCCCCGCACTGTCTCCAGCCCAGCTCCCCTTGCAAGCACCACATTGACTCGAATACTAGCGTATCCGCCCTTGGGGCCCTACGCACACCGAGACGTTAAGCGTCAGAGAAGGGCTGTCAATACCGCTTAGATGCGTGAGAGTTCAGGCGCTGAAATGTCGGGGCAGGGCATGGTGAATTTGCGGTGCAAAAACAAGGCAATCGGGCACTTTTTAGCACGTCTTTAAACCACAGGATCGGCTGTAAATCAACCCTATATCAAGCCAATTTGCTTGCAACGTTGTTTTAATACTAAAGTACACGTTGTTGCATGGAGCTTAATGCGGTTTTATAAAATAAAAATCCAATTATATTTATTTTTTTAAAATTTAATTTTTTCATAAAAATGAAAAACACAGTTTAATTTGTAAATTGCGTAATGTTTCATTACATAAAGATAGATGTCGACAACAACGTAACTTTTCATAGACAATTGCGTTACGCAAAAATAATGTTGCAGATTTTCAGAAAAAGCCGCAATCGTTCTCGGTACGGTTTATTCATTGAAAATTAGGTGCAACCGGGAGATATATGTATAAAAACTTAATTTAACGTATAAAAGGATTTAAAAATGCAAGCCAACACCACATCCGTCGCTCTCCTCGAATCTTTGGGCAGCTTAAGAGATGCCCTGAACGAAATGGCCTTGGTACTGAGCGACTACCAGTACGAGATGGACGCCAACAAACGCCTGGCCGCACAAGAGCAAGTCGTCAGCATGCTCAAAAGCTTCAACACCCCTCCCGCAAATACCTAAATTTCTAAAAACCTAAGCCGCGCTAAAGCCCCCAAAGTGGGCCAACAAGTAGCCCCCATTGGGGGGCTTTAGCGCAAGGTGTTTAAGGGCGAACCACCAGTTGGTTTTGCACCGATTTAACGCCCTTGACGTTTCGGGCAATATTTTCAGCAGTGGCTTTTTCCGTTTGATTTTTCGCAAAGCCCGACAACATCACCGCCCCGCGCAGTGTTTCGACCGAGATCGAAGAAGCGTCAACCTCCCGATTTTCCACAAACTTACTCTTAATCACCGTGGTGATGCTGGCGTCATCAATGTAGGCGCCCACCGTTTCTTGTCCACGCGAAACGGCACAACCTGCAACCGTTAAAAACAGACAAGCGGCGCTGAGGATGGCAATGGCAGGTAGGTGTTTTTTCAATTTCAATCTCCTTAAGTTAAAAAATAATGGCACCGCAGTGGGGTGGTTGCCATTAGCGCACTTGCCAGCACGTTGGCTGTGCAAGTTCGCTGTTTTTCTCCGGTGGCTGAGCCGCTGGAGTTGGTTCACTGTAGAGAAGCCTTGGCCGTGCAATCTGTACCGCAGCGCACGCTGTGGTGCGGGCATGGGGCCTGCGGCACTGCCGCAGAAAGCCTGGGTCTGAGAGCGTACAGATTGCATTCCCCCAAGCTTCTATAACGTCAAACATTGCAGGTGATTCCACCTGAAGCCAACCGTTAACTGAGGGAGAAATCATGAAGCAAAACCTGAGTGCTTGGGTCGTTACCGTATGCGGGGCAGCCACCTTGCTGACCATGGGGTGTAGCAATTTAAAGGCACCCGCCGCCACTGAGATGGCACTTTCCAAAGCGGCGCTCGACAATGCCGCAGGCGCAGGCGCAGCCCAGTACGCACCTGCAGAGATGGGTGCTGCGCGGGAAAAATTGGCCCGCGCCAACGTGGCCATGAATGCCAAAGATTACAAGCTTGCTATGGACCTGACTGCCCAAGCCCAGGCCGATGCCAAATTGGCGCAAAGCAAAGCCAATTCCGCCAAAGCACAAGCCGCAGCCGATGCCTTGCAAGACGATATTCGGGTGCTGCGTGAAGAGCTAGAGCGCACCAACAAATAAGCCCCAGCCTTGATTTTTAACTTTATTAACAAAGAACCTGCTATGAAACACCTTGTACGCTCCACCCTCGCTGTTGCCATTGCCCTCGTTTTGTCGGCCTGCGGCTCCACCCCCCCCACCACCAATTTGCTAGACCAAGCGCGCAGCGAATACCGCATCGCGCAAAGCAATCCGGCAGTCTCCAGCTACGCCAGCAACGAGA
>JBIPME010000412.1:0-2825 GCA_044369275.1 Rhodoferax sp. | reverse complement strand
GGCTTGCTGTCTTGGTCTTGCATGATCAGGGTTTTGACCACCGTGAACGGGTCCACGCCCAGCGTAGCGGCGCTGTGTTGTGCGCCGCCGTGGTCCAGGTAATCGTAAGGGTGCTCGCTGAATGCAATCCGCTGGGCTTTGAGCAGCTGGGTGGCGGGAGTTTCGCTGACGTGGTCTTTTTTAGCCATGGGCTTGTTGGGGCAGCGGGGCTGCAGCCTTATGTGTTCCTTATGGCGGCTAATGCTGCGCGTTTCGCAGGGTTTGCATCACCGGCCTGTGCAGGATGGAATGCAAGCCCCACCAGCCCGCAGCCAGTGCGAGTGCGGCCCCGCTGAGCGCGCCCACGGGCAGTATCCACAAGGGCAAGCTCCACGCGAACTCAAACACGAAGTGCGATAAACACCAGCTGATCAACAAGGCCACCATGGCGGCCAGCAGCCCCGCCAGCAGGCCCACGCCGCTGAGTTCGGCGCGTTGCATTTGGCGCAGCAGCCCCGCCGAGGCCCCCAAGGCCCGCAAAATTGCAAACTCGCGGGCGCGTTCATCGCGGGTGGCGGTGATGGCAGAAAACAAAACAATCAGGCCCGCAGCCAAGGTGAAGGCGAATAAAAACTCCACGGCCCGTATGACTTGGTACAACACTTTTTGCACTTGGTTGAGCGTGGAGGTCATGTCCACCGGGGTGATATTGGGAAACTCGCGCACCAAGGCGTTGTCAAAATCGGGCGTGCTGGGCGCTTTGAAGGCGCTGATATAGGTGACGGGCACGTTGTCCAAATGGCTGACCGGGTAGAGCGCAAAGAAGTTCACCCGCAAAGAGCTCCAATCCACCTTGCGCAGGGAGCTGATGCGTGATTCGGTGATGGTGCCTGCGGTATCAAATTGCAGGCGGTCGCCGAGTTGCAAGTTCAGGGTTTTGGCCAAGCCTTCTTCTATGCTAACGGTGCCGGGCTCCTCGGCTTGCCAGGTGCCTGCCACCACGCTGTTGTGGCTGGGCTTTTCGGCGCTGTAAGAGAGGTTGAATTCACGCTCTACGAGGCGCTGCGCCCGTGTGTCGCTGTAGCGCGTGGGGGTGATGGCTTGGCCGTTGATGGCAATCAGCCGCCCGCGCACCATGGGGAACCAGTCGTAGTCGCGCACACCGCTGCGGTTGAGTGCCTGTTGGAAGGCGCTGCCCTGCTCGGGCATGATGTTGATGACGAAGCGGTTCGGGGCATCGGCGGGCGTGGCTTGGCGCCAGCTGCTGATCAAATCGGTGCGCAGCAGCACCAGCAAAAACAGCGCCATCAAGCCCACCGCCAAGGCGCTGACTTGGATCACCGCGTAGACCGGCCGCGTTGAAAGCTGCCGCGTGACCAACACCAGCCAAGGCGGGGCGGTGTTTTCATGCACGGTGCGCCGCAGTATTTGCAGTGCGCCCCAAGCCAGCAGCGCAAAGACGCCAATGGACATAAAAAAGCCGCCAACGGTCAACAATGCCAGCCACAAATCGCTGCTGACAATCAGCAAAAGCCCCACAAAACCCGCCAGTCCCAGCCCTAACACGCCCAGCGAACTGGTGCGCAGCGGGCCCAGATCGCGCCGGATCACGCGCAAGGGCGAGACTTTGGCCAGCTGCAAAATAGGCGGCAAACCAAAGGCGATCAGCAAGGTCAAACCCACCCCCAGGCTCAGGCCCACGGGCCACCAACTCGGGTTGGGCAGGGCCGCATCGATCAGCCCCGCCATCAGGAAAACAAACAGGTGGTGCAGGCCGTAGCCAATCGACACGCCTAGCGCGCTGGCGAACAGGCCCAAGAGCAAAAACTCGAAGGCATAGGCGCTGGCAATGGCGCGTTGGCCCAGACCCAAGACGCGCAGCATGGCGCAATCGTCCAAATGGTTGGCCGCAAAAGCCCGGGCCGACAGGGCCACTGCAATGGCGCTGAGCAAGGCCGATAACAGGGCGACCAGATTTAAAAACTTCTCGGCCCGGTCCAGCGTTTGGCGCATTTCGGGGCGACCGGTTTCCACCGTTTCAAGCCGGCTGCCGCGCACTTGGCTTTGCGTTTGGGCAGATGCAGAGGCCAGGGTTTGGGTGGCCCCGTCAATGAACTGCGCCACCGCTTGGGCATCGCCCGCCACGGCCAAGCGGTAGCCCACGCGGCTGGCGGGCTGAATCAGGCCGGTGGCGGCAATGTCGCTTGCATGCACCAGCACGCGGGGTGCCAAATTCATAAAGCCCGCACCCCGGTCGGATTCCGAGGCAATGGTGGCCGTGAGTTGGAAGCGGCTGTTGCCCAGCAGCAGCACGTCACCGAGTTGCAGGCCCAAGGTTTGCAGCACGGCAGCATCCACCCAGGCTTGTCCTGGTGGAGGGGCGGACTGCGCCTGTGCCTGTCCCTGCGCATCGCTCAGGCGGCTGCCAAGTTCTAGCGTGCCGCGCAGCGGGTAGCCCGGTGTCACTGCTTTGAGCGCTACCAGCTGGCTGGATTCCTGGCCCGCTTTGGCGCTGCGCGCCATGGTGGGAAAGCTCAAGGTGCTGGCGGTTTGCAGCTTTAAATGGCGGGCTTGGTCGAGAAAAATCTCGGGCGTGGGCCGGTCGCTGGCAATAATGGCATCGCCCCCTAAAAGCTGGCGTGCTTGGCCTTGCAGCCCTTGCTTCAAACGGTCAGAGAAAAAGCCCACTGCGCTTAACGCGCACACCGCCAACGTCACGGCGATCACCAGTAACCGGAGTTCGCCTGAGCGCAGATCGCGCCACAGCGTGCGCCAGCCTAGGCGCCAAAAAGAGGATTGCATTTGATACGCTTTCGTGTGAAATCGTCTGTTAGGTCTTGTGCCCC
>JBIPME010000042.1:0-9095 GCA_044369275.1 Rhodoferax sp. | reverse complement strand
TGCCAGAGGCCTCAGCAGCGAACCCACCATCGAGCTCGATGGGAAAGCACTCAAAGCACAACAAGCCTCGCGCATCGAATCCATGGCTACGGGCTTTCAAGGCTCTGCCCAAGCCCAGCTCAATGGCAAAAAAACACGCATGCCTTTCAAAGTCAATCTGCGCTTGGTCGGCACGCAAAGCATTGGCTTCATTCCCTTGGGCGAAACCAGCACCGCCACACTGCAAGGCAATTGGCAACACCCCAGCTTTGGGGGCAGCTTTTTACCGCGCAAAAAAGAAGTCGGATCCAATGGTTTTGCGGCCAACTGGAGTACCACAGGCCTTGCCTCGAACACCCATGCCGGAAAAATAGACCCTTACGCTGGCTTTCAGGTGCGCCTGATAGAGCCCGTCGATGTGTACCAACAGGCCTTGCGTGCGGTCAAATACGGCATCTTGTTTGTCGTGCTGAGCTTTGCCGCATTTTTTATGTTTGAACAAATCAAAGCGCTCCCCATCCACCCCATTCAGTACCTTTTGGTGGGCTTGGCACAGGCTTTGTTTTTCTTGTTACTGACCAGCCTCTCAGAGCACATTGCATTCAATCTGGCCTATGCGGTATCGAGTTGCGCCTCGATTGGCTTGATCAGCCTCTACCTGGGCTCTGTGCTGCACAGTTGGCTGCGCAGCTTGGGCTTTAGCCTCGGGTTGGTGATGCTGTACACCGCCCTCTTCGGAATTTTGCGCTCCGAACAAAATGCACTGCTCTTGGGCTCGCTGCTCTTGTTCTTTAGCTTGACGGCTTTGATGCTGGGCACGCGCAAAATCGATTGGTACCGCTACAGCCAACCCAAGGCAGCAACACCAGCGCCTGTATCTGCGCCGGTACCAACACCAGTACCCGCATCGACCACCGCGCCAAGCAAAATCTAAACCAACGGCACCCCACCACACGCTGTCTGCGCAGCCGGCAGCGTGTGCCACATCCGACGAAACACGCGCATGCAGCAGCGCATGCGCACGCTCCAAGGCGGCATTCTGCACGCTCTTGGGCACGGCATTGGAGCGTAGCTAAGTGGCAACAATTCAAACTTGGCGACCGGCCTAAGCCGCCTTTTCCCTGTGGGTTTATACAGCCCTCTGATTTTTACCCACTACAATGCGCCGCTATGGCTGCCAAACCCTCCTCCCCTAGCAACGACTATTCTGAAGGCTCAATCCGAGTTCTGAAAGGCTTAGAGCCTGTCAAACAACGCCCGGGCATGTACACCCGCACCGACAACCCCCTGCACATTCTCCAAGAGGTCTTGGACAACGCCGCAGACGAGGCCTTGGCCGGCTACGGCAAAAAAATCAAAGTCACCCTGCATGCCGATGGCTCGGTCACGATCGAAGACGATGGGCGCGGCATTCCCTTTGGCCTGCACCCCGAAGAGCTGGCCCCGGTGATTGAACTGGTGTTTACCCGCTTGCACGCAGGGGGCAAATTTGACAAAGGCAAAGGCGGGGCCTACAGCTTTTCAGGCGGCTTGCATGGCGTGGGGGTCAGCGTGACCAACGCCTTGGGCAAGCGCTTAGAAGCCACCAGCTACCGCGAAGGCTCGGTGGCGCACATCGTCTTTGAAGGCGGCGACGTGACCCAGGCCTTGCAAGTGCGCAAAGCGGGCGAAGGTGATCGCAAAGCGGGCACCACGGTACGGGTCTGGCCCGATGGCAAATACTTTGAGTCGCTGGCCCTGCCCATGGCCGAGCTCGTCCATTTACTGCGCAGCAAAGCGGTTTTAATGCCCGGCGTCAGCGTCAGCCTGGCCATTGAAAAAACCAAAGAAACCCAGAGCTGGCAATACAAAGGCGGGCTGCGCGACTACCTCATGCAAACCCTCAACGGCGAACCCGTGATTCCCCTGCTCGACGGCGAGGGCTTTGCGGACAGCCAAAACGACCACTTTGCCGAAGGCGAAGGCGCCACGTGGTGCGTGGCCTTTACCGAAGAAGGCACCCCCAGCCGAGAGAGCTACGTCAACCTCATTCCCACCACTGCGGGCGGCACCCACGAAAGCGGGCTGCGCGAAGGCTTGTTCACCGCCGTCAAAAACTTTATCGACCTGCACTCCCTCTTGCCCAAAGGGGTCAAACTCATGCCGGAAGACGTGTTTGCACGCGCCAGCTACGTGCTCTCGGCCAAGGTGCTAGACCCGCAATTCCAAGGGCAAATTAAAGAACGCCTGAACTCCCGCGACTCGGTGCGGTTGGTGTCAAGCTTTGTCCGCCCCGCTTTGGAACTGTGGCTCAACCAGCACGTGGAATACGGCAAAAAACTGGCCGAACTCGCCATTAAAGCAGCACAAACACGCCAACGCGCAGGCCAAAAGGTAGAGAAACGCAAAAGCTCAGGCGTGGCCGTGTTGCCAGGCAAACTCACCGATTGCGAGAGCCGCGACATTCTCTACAACGAGGTGTTCTTGGTCGAAGGCGACTCCGCCGGAGGCAGCGCCAAAATGGGCCGCAACAAAGAAAACCAGGCCATTTTGCCCCTGCGCGGTAAAGTGCTCAACACATGGGAAGTAGACCGCGACCGCCTGTTTGCCAACAACGAAATCCATGACATCTCGGTGGCCATCGGCGTAGACCCGCACGGCCCGCAAGACCAGGCCGATTTAAGTGGCTTGCGTTACGGCAAAGTGTGCATCTTGAGCGACGCCGACGTAGACGGCTCCCACATCCAGGTGCTGCTACTGACGCTATTTTTTCGCCACTTCCCCAAACTCATAGAAGCCGGCCACGTGTTTGTAGCCCGCCCGCCTTTGTTTCGCATCGACGCCCCCGCCCGCGGCAAAAAGCCCGCCAGCAAGGCCTATGCCTTGGACGAAGGCGAGATGAACGCCATCATTGACAAACTGCGCAAAGAAGGCGTGCGCGAGGGCGCTTGGAGCATCAGTCGCTTCAAAGGCTTGGGCGAAATGAACGCCGAACAACTCTGGGACACCACCCTCAACCCCGACACCCGCCGCCTGTGGCCCGTAAGCCTTGGGCAGGTCGACTTTGAACACACCCAAGCACTCATCACCAAACTCATGGGCAAAGGCGAAGCCGCTGCCCGGCGCGAGCTCATGGAACTGCATGGCGACTCGGTGGAGGTGGACATTTGAAACGCCAGAAACCTTGGGAACTGTGGAAACTGTGGAAACTGCGGTTGCGCAGGCCCGCTTGGATCGCCGCTGTGCTCATTGGTTGCGCGGCTTGGGCCCCCGCACAAGGCTGCGGACTCGACTGTGCAGACAGTGCCCCCGTCCATGGAACTCCAGCTGCGAGCGCAATAACCCCATTGGCAGCACCATCGGCAGCACCATTGACAGCGCAACCCGCGTCCGCGCCCAACAATGCCCAAAGCGTTGCGCCCACAACTTCCAGCGTGGCTCCCAACCCCGTCGCCAACACGACCACCAACACGACCACCAATACACCATCCACAGCCTCCATTCCTTGGCAGTCCCACATAGAGTCTGCGGCGGCGCTGTACGGCGTTGACTACTTTTTGCTGCAAGCCATCGTGCACGCAGAATCCCGCTTCATCGCCAACGCCATCTCGCCCAGCGGGGCTGTCGGCTTAATGCAGCTCATGCCGCCAACAGCGGCCTCGGTTGGCGCTCTGCAAGGCAACCGCAAAGCCATTCGCAAACAGCTGCTAGACCCGGCGACCAACTTGCGCATTGGGGCGCGCTACCTCAAAAGCCTGTTGCAACAATTTGAAGGCCGCTTGGACTTGGCGCTGGCTGCCTACAACGCAGGTGCAGGCAATGTCAAAAAAGCAGGCAACCAAGTGCCCAACAACCGCGAGACACCCAAATTCGTCGCCAAAGTCATGCAGCTCTACACCGATCTGCGCACTTCCAGCCTGTTGCGCATGCCGCAAGACAGCGCGCCCCCCCCCACGGCAGCAACCGCGCTTAGCATCAACAGCAATACCGGTGCCACCACGGGTGCGCCTAGTACCAGCAGCTCCAGCTCCAGCACCAGTAGCAGCCCCCCTAACACCATCGCGACTAAGGCATCCCAACCCGAGCCCAACCCAGCGCTATCACCCTAGCCCAGGCCCACGCCTCTAGCCCTTAACCCGATTAGTACCCTTAGCACCCTTCGCCTCTAACGCCTCTAGCCCTTGCTGCCACATTGCCTTCACCATGATTGACCAGACTCCCCCACCCCCGCCCTTGGCCACCGACGAAGACCCGCTCAACCTCGCCAGCTACGCGCAACGCGCCTACTTGGAGTACGCCTTGTCCGTGGTCAAAGGGCGTGCACTGCCCGATGTTTGCGATGGGCTCAAGCCCGTGCAGCGGCGCATTTTGTACTCCATGTCCCGCATGGGCCTGGGGTTTGGCGGTGCCAACGGCAGCGCAGGTGCCAAACCCGTCAAAAGTGCCCGCGTCGTGGGCGATGTGCTGGGGCGTTTTCACCCCCATGGTGACCAATCGGCCTACGACGCGCTGGTGCGCATGGCGCAGGACTTTTCCCAGCGCTACCCCCTGATTGATGGCCAAGGCAACTTTGGCTCTCGCGATGGCGATGGCGCCGCCGCCATGCGCTACACCGAGGCCCGCCTGGCCAAAATCACCAGCTTGCTGCTCGATGAAATCGACCAAGACACGGTCAATTTTGTGCCCAACTACGACGGCTCCACCGAAGAGCCGCACCTGCTGCCCGCCCGACTTCCCTTTGCCCTGCTCAACGGTGCCAGCGGCATCGCCGTCGGTTTGGCCACCGAAATCCCGAGCCACAACCTGCGCGAAATCGCCGACGCCTGCATCGCCCTGATCAAACAGCCCGAACTCGACGATGCCCAGCTCTTCACCCTGGTGCCCGGCCCCGACTACCCCGGCGGCGGCCAAATCATCAGCCCGGCCGACGACATTGCACAAGCCTACCGCACGGGCCGTGGCTCGCTCAAAGTGCGTGCACGCTGGAAAATTGAAGATTTGGCCCGCGGCCAATGGCAGCTGGTGGTCACCGAACTCCCGCCTGGCGTGAGCAGCCAGCGGGTGCTCGAAGAAATTGAAGAACTCACCAACCCCAAAGTCAAAACGGGCAAAAAAGCCCTCTCGCAAGAACAAACCCAACTCAAAGCCAGCATGCTGGCCGTCTTGGATTTGGTGCGCGACGAGTCCAGCAAAGATGCTGCGGTGCGCCTGGTGTTCGAGCCCAAAACCAGCCGCATTGAGCAAAGCGAACTCATCACCGCCCTGCTGGCCCACACCAGCCTAGAAACCTCCGCGCCCATCAACCTCACCATGCTCGGGCTTGACGGGCGGCCCATGCAAAAGTCCTTGCGCCAGATGCTGCAAGAGTGGATAGCGTTTCGCCAAAGCACCATAGAGCGGCGCTTGCGCAACCGCTTAGGCAAGGTACTAGACCGCATCCATATATTGGAAGGCAGGCAACTGGTACTGCTCAACATTGACGAAGTCATCGCCATCATCCGCCAGTCCGACGAGCCCAGAGCCGCACTCATGGAGCGCTTTCGCTTGTCGCAGCGCCAAGCCGAAGACATTCTGGAAATCCGCTTGCGCCAGTTGGCGCGCTTAGAAGCCATCAAAATCGAACAAGAGCTGGCCGAACTCCGAAGCGAGCAAACCAAGCTGGAAGAAACGCTGAGCAACCCGGCGAGTTTGCGACGCCTCATGGTCAAAGAAATCGAGGCCGATGCCAAACAATTTGCAGACCCTAGGCGCACCCTGATCCAGGCCGATAAAAAAGCGGTTGCCGAAGTCAAAGTCGTGGACGAAGCCGTCACCGTTGTCGTCAGCCAAAAAGGCTGGGTGCGCGTGCGCACGGGCCAAGGCCATGACCCCAGTGGCTTTGGCTTCAAAGCGGGGGACAGCCTGCACGCCACGTTTGAATGCCGCAGCGTGGACACCCTGCTGGCTTTTGGCTCGAATGGCCGCGTGTACAGCGTTGCCGTCTCGCTGCTGCCAGGCGGTCGCGGCGATGGCCAGCCTATGACCACCTTGGTCGAACTCGAAACCAACACCCAACTGCTGCACTATTTCGCCGGACCGGCAGCGGCCAGCTTGCTCTTAAGCAACACCGGGGGCTACGGCTTTATGGCCCAGGTCGACCACATGGTGTCGCGCCAAAAAGCGGGCAAAGCCTTTATGGGTTTGGCGGCAGACGAGCTGCCTTGCCAACCGTCCTTGGTCGCAGGCGCACAAAGCAACGCATCCGCCACCGGCAGCGCCGCGCCCTGGGTCGCCCCCGCAACCCATGTGGCCTGCGCCTCGGCACTCGGGCGCATTTTGACCTTCGAAATCACCGAGCTCAAAACCATGCCCAACGGTGGCCGGGGCTTGCTGCTGATTGATTTAGACCCCCAAGACCGCCTGGCCGGAGCCGCCGCATACAGCCGCAGCGTGCGCATTCAAGGCATTGGGCGCGGCAACAAAGCGCGCGAAGAAACCCTGGAAATCCGCAGCCTCAACAACGCCCGTGGCAGCCGTGCCCGCAAAGGAAAAGCCGCCGATTTGGGCTTCAAACCGACCGGCATTGTGCGTGTTGAATAGCGCCCAACGGCCCCTGCCCGCAGCTGCCCAGAGCGGGGCACAGGGCACGCGGCCCTAGGGGGGGCAGGCAAAACGCTGCGGCTTTAGGTCTGCTTCACGCCCTCGACATAGGCTTGGTAACCCTTGGCCCGCAAGGCGCAAGCAGGGCAAGCACCGCAGCCATAGCCCCAGGCGTGGCGCTGGCTGCGTTCACCCAGGTAACAGGTGTGGCTGTGCTCGATGAGCAAATCCACAAACAACTGCCCCCCGTTAACCACACCCGACTGCGCCCCCAGCTGGTGGGCCATCGCCCAAGTCTGCGCCTTGTCCAGCCACATCAAGGGCGTTTCAATCAAAAAGCGTTGGTCCATGCCCAAAGACAGCGCGACTTGCATCGCTTTGAGGGTGTCGTCGCGGCAATCGGGGTAACCTGAATAGTCCGTCTCGCACACGCCCGTGACCAGCACTTGCAGGCCGCGCCGGTACGCCAAGGCGGCCGCAAACGTGAGGAACAACAAATTACGCCCGGGCACAAAGGTATTGGGCAGGCCATTGGCCTGCATTTTGATCAGGCCCTCGCTGGTTAAAGCGGTTTCGCTCATCTCACCCAAAACCGCCAAATCCAACACATGGTCTTGCCCAAGCTGCGCCGTCCACTGCGGAAACTGCTGCGCCAGGGCATTGCGCACGTTGTGGCGCGCTTGCAGCTCCACATGGTGGCGCTGCCCATAATCAAAACCCAATGTCTCAACCCGCGCATAACGCGACAAAGCATAGGCCAAACAAGTGGTGGAATCTTGTCCACCCGAAAAAAGTACCAAAGCGGAGGTGTGCATAAGCGCAATGGTAGTCTAAGCAGACGGGCCTTTCAAAGGCTGCGGCAGGCGGTGAAAGGCGGCGGTGGACTCTGGCCTGGGCTTAAAGCCACACACCAAACAGATGCTGAACTCTTGTACACTGCTCGGGCCTACAACATCTACCAATGCGCAGAAAAACCGCCTGTTTGTAGGCATTTTGTACCAAAGGATTGTTATTATGCCGAGAATGTTGCATCGTTTTTTTACCGCCACCCGCTTGCCCCTGGGCGGTATTTTGGTCCTCAGCACCTGCCTGCTGTTGGCCTCTTGCGGCAAAAAAGAAGACATAGACGCCGAGCCTCAAGCGTCCAACAGCGCCCAAACCAAAGAGGCAGCCAACGGGTTTGCAGACAGCCCCACCGCTCCAGCCCCTGGCGTAGGCGATAAAAAGGACGAACAACGCACGCAAGAGCAATTGGCTTCCAGCGTCAACACCATGCCCAATGATGCCGAGCGCCAGTTTATTCGCACGGCCACTGCCAAATTTTTGGTCAAAGATGTTTACAAATCCGCCTTAGCCATAGAGGATTTGACCACCTCCTTAGGTGGCTATGTGGAGATTAACCGCATCAGCACGCAGCAGATTGGGCACAGCAGCTACCCTATTGGCAATGGTAAACAGCGCGAAACGCGGCGCAACTCAGTCGAAGGCGTACTGCACTTGCGCGTGCCCAACACCAAAGTTCAGGACTTGCTAAGGGGCATGGCTGCACAGATAGAGTTTTTAGAAGAGCGCAGTTACAAGGCGGAAAATGCCAAACTCACCCTGCTGCGCGCGCAATTGGATGCCATATTGGCGCAAACCCAAGCAAAAGACTATGACCAAGCCAACCAACAAAGTAGGCGTTTAAGCGACAAAATAGAAGCGATTGGTGCCAAAGCGCAGGCCCTTGCAAACTTGAACGAAGCCACACTACAACGCGCCGAGTTTTTAGACAAAATTGCGTTTTCAACCATTACGCTGCAACTCACGCAAGCGGATTTGGTGACCACGCTGGAAGTGCCTGATGCCGCTGCTGCCATGCAGGCAGGCAAACCCAGCTTCTGGGTTCGCCTACAACATGCCCTCTCAGCGGGTTGGGACGTGCTGTTAGATACCCTCATTATTGTGTTTTACGCTTGGCCCTTGTGGTTGCTCATGGCCGTGGTCTGGCAAGGCTATCGCTGGATGAAGCGGCGCCAATCCCCGTACCGCAGCACCAAGGCCGCACAAACCCAAAGCGCCTCCGAATCCGTCTAGCACAGCGCCTACACCACCTACAGCGCCTACCCCGCCAACCCCACATCCCCGTAACGCCTAGGGGTCTGCCGTGGGGAGCTCTTGCAGCCAATCACCACCGACAGGTCTGCGCGTTGTTGTACGGCCTGCGGTGCCAGCCTCTTGGCAAATGCAAGGCGCTCTGGTTTGGGGCCAGCTGCAAACCCAAAACTGGACAAAAATCGCTTATGCAGCTCACAGACACACATTCGACTAGCTAGGCGGCTGGTCCTAGCAAAAAAATATTGCATAATAAGTTTGGGTTCTAGGCCGATACCGCCAAAATTTCAACGTTTAGGTGCAAAGGAAGTCACTGTGCACAGTTGCCGTTGACCAGTGGCAAAAAAGCGAAGAAATTTTGAGGATTTGTGAGTAAAACCCTTTTTAGGACTTGCCATGACAAATACACCATCAAACAAGGAAGATTAACCATGGGATTAAAAGGCGTTCATTTGAGGGAATTT
>JBIPME010000411.1:0-2830 GCA_044369275.1 Rhodoferax sp. | reverse complement strand
AGTAAATCCAAAAAACCAAAAAAACCAAAAAATGAACTTGTTGAACCGCAGCGTTCAAGGCGGGGTGTAGCCTTGGACGTTAAGTCGCCCTGACATGGCGAGCACAAAGGTGCGATTGACGATGGTATCTGTGGGATTTTGGCTGTCTACGAGGTCAAAACTGGTGGCAACTCCGCCAGGTAGGCCGCGTGAATTAAAAACGATGCTGCGTATGGCGGTACTGCTTTGTGTGCTGAGTTGGTAGCGGGAATCGACCCCTTCGCGCACCGAAATAATGCCGCCTTGCGAGGGGGCGTTTGCCGTCATGCTGGCGGTACCAGCGCAGCTGGGCCAACGAAACACAATCCAGCCAGCCGCCCAATTGCTGCCGCTTAAGTCGCATTGCTGTGAGGAGCCTACTGTGGCGGACATGCAGATGGCAGTGCATTGGTTGGCGTTAATCGCCTCGGAGCGGGCCAGTTGCACCGAAGACATAAAGTCCCCAGCGATGCTGCGCATAGTGCCGCGTGCAATAAAGGGTGCAATACTAGGGATGCTGACGGCGGCCAAAATTGCCAAAATAGACAAAGTGACCAAAAGCTCCACCAGGGTGAAGCCATGTTGCGGTTTGGGGTGAAGGTGCTTGCACATGGTCAGACGCATTGGGTAGAGACGCTCCATCCTCTAAGGGGAAGTCGATAGTGTCAACTGGTGGTGTCTGGCGTTATGCCAACCCCCAGTGCATGTGCCGATTTTAGCTATTTGGAGCGCGCTGGCAAACAAGGTGTTAACCCTTAGGTCTTGCGCAGGGGGCCTGAATTTACCGCTTGGAGACGTGCTCCGAAAGCTCAGGCAAAGCACCCCAAAAGCACTCAAAAAATCCACGCAAAGCCCTAAAAATCTTGAAGAGTAACCAGTGAATTGCCAGTGGATTGTGTATGGCTTACCCGTTTTGGGGTGCCTCTGCCACGGCCCCCGATTAAAGGCGATGGCTGCGGTCCCCGTTGCCAAAGCCCATGGCCGCAAAAGCGGGGCCTTTGACCAGGCCTAAAACTTTGAACAGCTCGCCCATTTCATGCTCTGCGATCAGGGTGTGCGCCATGGTGCGTTGTTGCAGGCTGGCGGTTTGCATGGCGTGGGCGATGCCACAGTTGAGCAAAAAATGCGCTTGGCTGGTGTAGCCCAGGTGTTCAAAGCCCGCAGCCTGCGCAGCCAAGGCGAGGGCGCTGAAGTTGACGTGGGCGGTGATGTCTTTGAGCCCTATATCTTGCAAGGGGTCGCCATCGGCACGGTGGGCGCGGTGGCACATCACCGTTCCCATGTGGCGCTGGGGGTGGTAATACTCCGCCTCGGGGAAGCCGTAATCCAGCAGGAATACGGCACCCTGCGTAAGCTGTGCGCCCAAGGTGCGAATAAAGGCCTCGCCCTGGCTGTGCAGCTCGGTGAGGTAGTCGTGCGTGCCGCTCACTTCGATGGGGGGGCGCAAAGAGGTGGGGCGGTCGGACCATGCAAAAGTCTTTTCGTTCTGGGCCGTATGCGTGCTGACGCCGCGCACATGCCAGGCGCCATGGTGGCGGGCTAAGAGCTGCACGGGCATGGCGTCGAGCACTTCATTGCCCACGACCACGCCTTGAAACTGCGCAGGCAGGCTGCTGGCCCATTGCACCGTTGCCGCATGCCCGGCCAAGGTGTGGCGTTGGCGCTCTTTGAGGCTTTCGGAGAGGTCGACGATGGTGTAGCGCCGAACTGGCTGGCCCAGGGCCGCTAAATTCTCTAGCAGCTGCCGCGCAAGCAGGCCTGTGCCCGCGCCAAACTCCCAAATCTCATCGGTTTGCGTGTGTTGCAAGGCTTGGGCCAGCTGTTGGGCCAGTGCCTGGGCAAACAGGGGGCTCATTTCTGGGGCGGTGGCAAAGTCGCTGCCCGCGCCGTGGGCCTTGCCTTGGGCATCGCGTTGGCCTTGGGGCAGCAACCCCAGTTTGGTGGAGTCGCAGCTGTAGTAGCCCAGGCCGGGGGTGTACAGCGCCAGCGACATGAAATGGTCAAAACCGATCCAGCCTTGGTGGGCTGCTATTGTGTCGTGAATATGCGCGCTCAGCATGTCGCAAAGTTCGGACGGCGCAGCGAGAGGGGGTGAGGTCGTTAAACTCGGAGGTATTGTCATGTCACGCCAAATTGTTCATCCATGCATCGTACTACTGTCCCACCGCCTGTAAGCGCGCCATTGGTTGCCCCACGCACCGTCTTGGTGACGGGTGCGGCCAAGCGCCTTGGGCGTGCCATTGCGCTGGCGCTGGCCGCGCAAGGCTGGCGGGTGGCGGTGCATTACCGAGATTCGCTGGAAGAAGCGCGGCAAACCGCAGCAGATTGCGCTGCATTGACCCCTGGAAGCAGCCTGTTTCGTGCCAATTTGGCCAATGAAACGGCGGTGCGCAATTTACTGGGCAACGTGGTGGAGGCGTTGGGCTATGTGGACGCGGTGGTGAACTGCGCCTCGACTTTTGAGCACGATAGCCCCGACACCTTCAGTTTCGCTGCCATGGAAACCCATTGGCGCAGCAACACAGCCGCCCCGATTTTGCTCAGCCAAGCCCTGCACGCGCACCTCTTGCAGCGTGCCACTGCCCGTAATACCCATGCCGTTGCCAACGACATTAGCGACAGCGTCCCCGGCGTGGTGGTCAACATGCTGGACCAAAAACTCTGGAACCAAAACCCCGATTTCTTAAGCTACACCTTGTCCAAAGCCGCCTTGGAGGCCGCCAACACCATGCTGGCCATGGCGTTTAGCCCCGTGCTGCGCGTGGTTGGTGTGGCCCCAGGCCTGACGCTGAGCAGCCACATGCTGCAACAA
>JBIPME010000410.1:0-2833 GCA_044369275.1 Rhodoferax sp. | reverse complement strand
GGTCGAAGGCGTGTTGCGCCCCCTGCGCTGGATGGTGCTGCTAGAAAATGCAAGCGACTTGGACAAGGCCGACAGCGTGGCCTCCGAGCTGCGCTACCGCCACTACACCGCAGCCCCCGGCGAGGCACTGCCCAAGGCCGACCCCCAATGCCTGCTGGCGCAACTGCAAGTGCAAGGCCCCTTGCCGCGCTGGCTGATTGCGCAGCTCAACCAACTGCGCTGCGTCGACAGCGCCCAGGCCGGACGCAAAACCCAGGGCCACTGGATCACGCCCGAGGCCTACCACTTTGACGGGCGCGGTGCCCGCTCCGTCTGGGTCGAGCCACGTGAACAGCAATTCGGTGCCGCCGCCCTGGTGTCGCAACGCAACGCGCTGGAAAACGACTTGCGCAAACTCGAAGCCCAGTGGGGGCCGCTGAGCCAAGAGCTGCTGGACCTCAAACGCCAAATCAAAGACTGCGAACAGGCCCTGGCGGGCCACTCCGCCGCGCAAGACCTGGCCCAGCGCGCAGACGAATTTGCCCACGCCAAACACAGCCTGCCCGCAGCCAAACAAGCCCGCATTGCCGCAGCCCAGCACTGGCAACAATGCGACAGCGCCTACGGCCAGGCCAAAAGCCAATTCGAACGCAGCGAAGGCCTCTACCAACAGGCCATGCGCCAAGTGCGCGACCACAAAGAAAGCGCCGAGCGCTTGGGCCACGAAGTGCTACAACGCCGCCAACAGCTCAACGCCGAGGTGGACGCCTCGCAACACCGCAAACGGCAAATCCCCGCAAGCTTGCGCACCCCCGACATGCTGGCCCATTGGGTGGCCAAATTTGACAACGACAAAGGCGCCAAAAACCGGCTGGATGCGGTAGAGCAAGAGCTGCAACTCGACACCTGGGAAACCGACACCACGGTCGAGGAACGCTACCGCCGCATGGAACGCACCGTCAACGAGCAAACCTTTAACCTCAACGACCACCAAGTCAAAAACGCACAAGCCGCCACCGCCGTGCTGCACGCCCGCGAAAGCTACATCGAAGTGCTGCGCAGCACCGTGCGGCGCTACCGCAGCAACATCCAAGAGCTGGGCGGCTTGGCGGGCGTGGAAGTGTCGGCGGACCTGCCCGCGCTGGAAAACGAAGACACGGTGCTGGCGCAAGCCGGGCTCAAAGTGCACTTCAACTTCGACGGCAAAGGCAGCATCGGCATGAACGACGGCGAAGCCTCGGGCGGACAACAGGTCATTAAATCGCTGATCTTGCTGGTCGGGCTGCTCAAAGACGAAGAAAGCGCCAGCGGCGGCTTTGTCTTTATTGACGAACCCTTTGCCCACCTGGACGTGCGCAACATCCAACTCGTAGGCCATTTTTTGCGCTCCACCCAGGCCCAGTACGTGCTCACCACCCCCATCACCCACAACCTCGAAGTGTTCGAGCCCGCCGAGATCACCCTGGTCACCAGCAAAAAATCCCGCGACAGCCGCTGGGCCCCGCCCATCGCAGTGGCCAAACGGCGCGGCTTGCCCGACTTGCTGAACCCGGCTTAAGCCGACTTAAGCGTAAAAAGGCTAGGCCCAGCGCAACCTCAACCTCAACCTCAACCTCAACCTCAACCTCAACCTCAATCGCAACCGCAACCGCAATCGCAATCGCAATCGCAATCGCAATCGCAACATCATCAACCTGTACCAGCCGCACCCACAACCCTGCAACAACGCCCATGCCACCCATGCCGCCTGTACCCTCTGCGCCGCCTCTACCCTCTTTGGCGCTGGCTACTGCACACACAGCGCCTGCTGCGCCAGCGCACACGCTAGCGGTGCAAGCCACCGCCAAAGACCGGCGCATACGCCAAAGTCCGCAGGGGTTTAGCGCGCTGCCGCCACTGCGCCCGGTGCAGCAGGCCGTGCTACAACGCTGGCTCCAATCGGCGGCGCAAGAGCGTGCTTGGCAAAGTCTGCTCCAAGCAACCGGCAAGACGCACTTGCACGAAGCCGAGGGTTTGCTGCAAGCGCTGCTCTGGGCTGGGGCGCTGGCGGTCAAGGAAAAGCGCACATCCGGCCAATGGCGCGTGGAGCGCGTGGCCTGGCGCGACCTGCCCGCGGTGCAACAGGCCGCAGGCATCACCACGGCGGCCCAGCACGCGGCACTGCGCGATGCCAACACCGCGCAACTGCAGGCACTGGCCCAAATCCAACCCCAACTGGCCGCTGCCGCGCAATCCGCACTGCAAAGCCCAGCGGCGCTGCAACGCCAGCGCCTCGCGCTGCTAGAGGCCTTGCTGCAATGGCAGCAGGCCCAGCGCAGCGGCATGCGCCAAGACTTTGCGCTGGCAGCGCGGGGCCACACCAAAGGCATTACCAACACCGAATGGGATTGGCTACAGACACACCTCTCGCTCGAAGACTGGGGCGTGGGCCGCTTTGAACCGCTGTTTTGGTTGGCCGGCACATTGGCCCTACAGGGGCCTGCGCCCAGCGCCCAGCTGGCGCTGCAAGGCCTGCACTTCTTAGGCCTGCCCTGCCGCCAACTGCGTGCGCCGTGGCGCGTTGCACTGGCTCCGCAGCGCTATTGGCTCATCGAAAACCGCGCCAGCTTTGAACGCCAAGCGGCACAGCGCGAACAGTCCGAACAGCACGAACAACGCGAAAAGCACGAAAAGCACGAAAAGCACGAAGACCGGGTTTGCATCATCTGGCTACCCGGGCGGCCCAGCGGCGCTTGGCTAGACGCCATGGCCTGGCTGCTGGCGCAAGCCCCAGCGCCTGCGGCCATCAGCTGCGACCCCGACCCCGCAGGCATTCAAATCGCCCTGAGCGCAGGCCAACTCTGGGATGACGCCC
>JBIPME010000409.1:0-2834 GCA_044369275.1 Rhodoferax sp. | reverse complement strand
AAAACTGCGGCGAATCGGCCACCACACAAAACCCCCAGAACAACAAGGCAAGCAATTGCCACCCAGGCAGGCTTGCCGGCAACAAAGGGTAAAGCACGCACATCAGCCCCGAGCCCACCAAGGCCCAAGCCGCCACCCTGGCGCTGCCAACCCGGCGGCTCCATACGCCGCCGAGCACGCAACCGAAAAAGCCCACCGCAATCACGGCAAAGCAAAGCCACGCCACACCAGAGCCCGCCCCAGCTGCCGTGGGGTTGAAACGCTGAACAAGCGGCTCGCACAACAGCGGCAACACACTCCAAAATGCGTACAACTCCCACATGTGGCCAAAGTAGCCTAAAGCGCTGGCACGAAAGGCCGGCACGCGCAACAAAGTCTGCACCATGGTCCGGTTCAAGCGCACGCCAGGCCGGGCAGGCTCAGGCGTGGCCGCTGCAAGCTGTGCTGGCTGTGTAAGCTGCGTCGGCTCCCCCAAACCCGCCACGATGGCGGCCCCTGCGAGGGCAAGCAGCGACGACGCCAACAGCACGGCTTGCCAAGGCCAGTCTTGCCCCAAAGCGCGCAAGGCGTGCGGCATGGCCGTGCCCAGCGTCAACATGCCCACCAGCCAACCCAAAGCAGCCGCTGGCTTGCTACCCACGCGCATAACCAACATCTTCATGCCCAGCGGATAAATGCCCGCCAAACACACACCCACCAAACAACGGCATAACCACACTTGCACATAGGCCATGCTCGTCAGCGCCACTGCCGCATTAGCCAAGGCCCCCAGCAGGCTAGAGAGCACGAAGATGCGGCTTGCGGGCCAACGGTCTGCGGCACCACTGAAAGCAAAACCCAATGTGCCCGCAATAAAACCCATCTGCGTCGCTGCCAACAGCCAAGCAAAATCGCCCGCACTCAAGTGCAAAGCCAAGCGCAAACTCGGTGCAACGCCACTGGGGCTAAACCACAACGACGTGCCCAACCACTGCGACAGCACCAGCAGCCCAATGGCCAGTGCGCGGCGCAGTGCCGTATCAGGTTGCGCTGTGCGCAAGGGCTTGGGCCAAATCGTCTATCAGGTCTTGCGCATGCTCCAGCCCTACGGAAACCCGCAACAAGCCTTGCGGCGTTTTGCTCTCTGGGCCTTCGATGGAGGCACGGTGCTCAATCAGACTTTCAACACCACCCAAGCTGGTCGCCCGGGTGAAAATTTCCACCTGCGCAGCCAAGGCCATAGCCGCCGACTTGCCACCGCGTACCTCAAAAGACAGCATGCCCCCAAAACCATGCATTTGCTTTTTAGCCAAGGCATGGAAAGGATTGTCTTCAAGACCGGGGTAATGCACGGCCGAAACCTGCGGGTGGCTTTGCAAAAAATGCGCGACCTGGGTTGCATTGGCGCAATGCGCCTGCATGCGGTAGGACAAAGTGGGCAAGCTGCGCATGAGCAGCCAGCAGTCAAACGGGGAAGGCACCGCACCGCCAAAAAGCTGCGCCTGGCGCAACTGGGCAAAGTGCGCATCGTCTAGCCGCGTCACCACCACGCCACCGAGCACATCGCTGCGCCCGCCCAAGTATTTGGTGGTGGCGTGCATCACCATGTCGCAGCCCAGCTCCAAAGGCCGCTGCAGCACGGGCGAGGCAAATGTGTTGTCGGCAATGGCGCGTGCGCCCGCCGCATGGGCTATTTCAACCACAGCGGCAATGTCTACACAGCGCAGCAAGGGATTCGAAGGGGTTTCAAGCCAGACGATACGGGTGTTTTTTTGCATGGACGCACGCACGGTATCGAGCGCGGTCATATCGATAAAACTGGCGCTCACCTGCCATTTGGCAAACAAATGCTTGAGCACATTCGCGGTTCCATGGTAGATATCGCTGGGCGCGAGCACATGGTCGCCAGGCTGCAGACCCTGAAAAATCGCTGTAATTGCGGCCAAACCCGATCCAAATGCCGCCGCCCCTTCGCCGCCTTCTAACGCGGACAAGGCCGCCTCTAGTGCGTTGCGGTTGGGGTTGTGGTTGCGCGAATACATGTACCCGTGGGGGTAAGAGCCGTCAGCGTCGCGCTCAAACGTGGTGGAAAGATGGATGGGCTCGACCACGGCACCCGTTGCAGGGTCTACGCCATGGCCGGCATGCACCGCCAAAGTCTCAAAACGAAGGGTTTTATTTTTTTTCATAAATTGGTATCGGGGTCGGTATGGCAAGGGAGATCCGTCTCCCAATTAGAATCCGCCGCTTGCGCGTCGGCAGGAAGCGGCGCAGGTGCACCGTCAAAACGCATTTTCTCACCGTCCCACTGCTGCCCACACCAGCAGCGCCCTTCGGCATTAATAATGCAGGTACCGGTTCCACAGCAACGTAAATCTGAGTCCATAGTCGGATCTTGGTTAAGAAAATTGAAAAAATTTTGAAAACAGGGTATTCAAAATGGGCATGAATGCAAGCATTCAAGGCTTACTATCATAGCCATGAATGCCCGCACAGTGCCTGCTTTACAAAGCCTGCGCTGACGGTGACGCAATACAACCGAGGACACCCACACCATGCGCTCTAAGACCCCGCTGCTGTTCGCAGCAAGCACGCTGTTCACGCTGCTCTCGCCGTTTTGGGGGAGTTACGCCCAGGCACAGCCCCAAAAAAGTGCGGTAAGCAGCATCGAAAAACTCGATGTAGCCCGCTACATGGGGGTTTGGCACGAGATCGCCAAATACCCCAATAGTTTCCAAAAACAATGCGCCAGCAGCACCCAGGCCAGCTACCGCGTGCTCTCAGAATCACGCTTGGAAGTAAAAAACCGCTGCAAAACCACGCAGGGGAACTGGAGCGAAGCCATTGGCGAAGCG